>JBFRWR010000465.1:0-6771 GCA_051439685.1 Trichodesmium sp. | reverse complement strand
CATTATCAGTGAGAAAATTAGGAGCAATATTAGCCCATCAATTAATTAGTGAAGGGAAAAAAATTAAGCCAAATTTGTTTTACATAATGGAAAGACATTTAAAATTAGAACAGTAGTGTATTTAGTTGATTTTCTGGGTAAAGATATCTCCCTTACTTTCCCAGAAATAGGGTCAGGGGGTTAGGTCTTTATTTTACATTAAAATAGAGAAATAAATATTTGTTCATCCATGAAATAAATCCTGATTTTTTGCATTTAACTTTGTCAAGACCACAGAAGTAAAAAAAAGACAATGCCAATATGTCATCGACAAGACAAAATAATCAGTATGTAATATAAATATGAGGCAAAGAAAACCTCTAATTTCCGTCAAAAACAGTTGGGGATATTATGCCACCAGAAATGATATTTGACCGCGAAATTTTCCATAGTCCAAGTCATCTTCAAAACAATCATTTTGATCATTATAGTCTTTTCGAGCAAAAGTCTTGTGGTGTTGATGAAATATACAGTGATGATAACGACTTAATTCCAGAGGTAGATAATTTTTTTGGAGATTAATCTTAATAGATGAAAGATCGACAAAATTTATTACCTCTTAACCTAATTAATACCAGTCTCATCTAATTAATTGAGGCAGGTATTCTGACAAACCATCGTTCAATTTGTTGAGGAAAAACAATGAATTTATTTACTACTTTATTAAATGCTGCCGCTACTTCTATAGTAGGAGGTTTAGTCTCAGACGAATTTGGTCCAGAAGCTGGTTATATCGCCAGGAAATTGACTGGTGAAGCTCTCAACGGGATCGAAAGTTATGATAATAGTGACGATACTTACGACTTTGATTTAGATTTAGACTTGGATTAATTCTAGTTAACTACAGAATTAACTGAGTAGTTTAGGGGCAGGAAAATCTGAATATTAATGCAGATAAATTATTCCCCTGCCCCACTAATTTATTAGTAAAAAATAATAACCCTGTAGGGAAGTTCCATGGAACTTCCCTACTTTACTACCAATCTTATACATCTTGATAGATTCTAACCATTATTAGCTTCTTCATTTGCTAGTTTTTCATCTTGAAAAGCTTTGATTTTTTCATATAAACTATCAACAGTTTCTCCGGCAAATAATTTATCTTTTAATTTTAAATAATCACCATGACCTAATTTACAAATAGACCAAAATCTCATCACCTTAGATGTTTCTAAATGTTTAAGCAAAATCTGAAAAACTTCTTGAACAATTTCATAATCATTATCAATATTAACTTTCATTTTTTTAGGGAATAGGGAACAGGGAACAGGGAACAGGGAATAGAATAGAAATCAAGATAAGTGTACCTCATTAGCGAGAAAAACTCCATATATTGAAAAAAGTTCAGGATTCATTTAACACCCTCCCCACACTTCCCACACTTCCCACACTCTCCTACTTCGCTTTCACCAAATCCACACCCAACCGCTTCAAGGAAAGTCGCTCATTTTCCACATCTACAAAAATAGTATCACCATCATTAAATTCACTACGCAAAATACTTTTAGCAATTTGCGTTTCTAACTCGCGCTGAATTGCCCGCTTTAACGGTCTTGCACCATACACCGGATCGTACCCAACATCTGCCAAAAAGTTAACAGCAGCATCAGCAAGTTTCAGTGACATCTTACGTTCAGCTAACCGTTTCTCCAAACTCATAACTTGCAACTGCACAATTTCTCGTAATTGCTCTTTCTGCAAACTATGGAAAATAATCGTTTCATCAATACGGTTAAGAAATTCTGGACGGAAAGCACCACGCAAAGCATCCATCACCCGATGCTGCATTTGCTCATAGTCATCAGTCACATCCAAAATATACTGAGAACCGATATTACTCGTCATAATAATCACGCTATTCTTAAAATCAACCTTGTGACCTTGAGCATCAGTAACACGACCATCATCCAATATTTGCAACATAATATTAAACACATCCGGGTGCGCTTTTTCAATTTCATCAAACAAAATCACTGTATATGGGCGACGGCGAATAGCTTCAGTTAATTGACCGCCTTCATCATAACCCACATATCCAGGAGGTGCGCCAATTAAACGAGAGACAGCGTGTTTTTCCATGTACTCAGACATATCAATACGCACCATTGCATCTTCGGTATCAAATAAATATGCTGCCAATGCTTTTCCTAATTCTGTTTTCCCCACACCAGTCGGACCCAGGAAAATAAAACTAGCAACTGGACGGTTGGGGTCTGCTAAACCTGCTCGCGATCGCTGAATTGCATCAGAAACAGCAGTCACTGCTTCATTCTGACCAATAACTCGTTGATGCAATTCTGCTTCGAGATGCAAGAGTTTTTCTTTTTCTGACTCTACTAATTTACTGATGGGAATACCAGTCCACTTAGAAATAATCTCAGCAATATCAGCTTCTGTCACCTCTTCCCGTAACAAAGTTTGACCGCTAGTTTGAGTTGCTTCTAGTTTTGCTTCTGCTTCCTCCACTTGTTTCTGTAAGTTAATCAATTTACCGTATTTCAACTCAGCAGCACGGTTGAGGTCATAATCTCGTTCTGCTTGCTGAATCTCAATATTGACTTTATCAATTTCTTCTTTGAAAGTCTGAATTTTGCCAATGATACCTTTTTCTGACTCCCATTGAGCATTAAGAGAACGTTGCCCTTCTTTCAAATTTGCTAAATCTTTTTCTAGTCTATCTAACCTTTCTTTGGAAGCAGCATCACTTTCTTTTTGCAGTGATAATTTCTCCATTTCTAGTTGGAGAATTTTGCGGTCAATTTCATCAAGTTCCTCTGGTTTGGAAGTAATTTCCATTTTCAGTTTAGCAGCAGCTTCATCTACCAAGTCGATCGCCTTATCTGGGAGGAAGCGATCGCTAATATATCGAGTAGACAATGTAGCAGCAGCAACTAGAGAACTATCGGAAATTTTCACACCGTGATGTACTTCATAGCGTTCTTTGAGACCCCGTAAAATTGAGATGGTATCTGGTACACTGGGTTGATCGACGTATACTTGTTGAAAACGACGTTCTAAAGCAGCATCTTTTTCGATGTATTTGCGGTACTCATCCAGAGTTGTCGCACCGATACACCTAAGTTCTCCTCTAGCTAACATTGGTTTGAGTAAGTTCCCTGCATCCATTGCACCTTGAGTTGCACCTGCTCCGACAACAGTGTGAATTTCATCTATGAATAAAATGATTTTGCCGTCTGAGTCAGTCACTTCTTTGAGAACAGCTTTCAGACGTTCCTCAAATTCGCCTCTAAATTTAGCACCAGCAATTAAAGCACCCATATCTAAGGCGATGAGTTGGCGTTCTTTGAGAGACTGGGGAACGTCTCCAGCAATTATCCGTTGAGCTAAACCTTCAGCGATCGCTGTTTTGCCGACTCCAGGTTCACCTATTAATACTGGATTATTTTTAGTACGACGACTGAGTATTTGAATAGTGCGTCGAATTTCGTCATCACGTCCAATAACGGGGTCGAGTTTACCTTCACGAGCAAATTCTGTTAAGTCGCGACCGTATTTTTCCAGAGCTTCATATTTGCCTTCTGGATTTTTATCTGTTACTTTGTGATTACCTCTAACTTGGGAAATTGTTTCTTTGAGCTTTGCTTCATCTAGTTTAAATTCTTTATAGAGATTTTTACCAAAGCGATCGTCTTTTAGGTAAGCTAGTATGAGATGTTCGATAGAGATGTATTCGTCTGTATATTCTTGGCGATATTTTTCGGCATTGTCTAATAAGGTATCCAGACTGCGACCTAAATAAATATTATTAGGTGTATTTTTAACTTTTGGTTGACGGTTAATAAAGGTATCTGTATATTCTTGTATTTTAGAATTTGAAACTCCTGCTTTATTAAATAGACTGGTTGCTAGTCCATTTTGTTCTAACAAAGCTTTCATTAGATGTTCACTTTCAATTTGTTGATTTTGGGCTGTTTTAGCAATGTCAGGGGTACGGGATATTGCTTCCCAAGCTTTTTCTGTAAATTGGTTAGGATTATTTGGCTGCATAGTTTTTTATTGTTTTAATTTTTTGTATATATGTTTTTGTTTAATTTTAACTTGTATATCTGAATAAATTGTAGTAGAAAAAACCGTTTTTTCTTATTGGGTATTCACCATTCTATATAACTTTGATGAAATTTAACTAATTTTATTTAGTCCTAAAATCTTTCCTAAATCAAATACTGGTCAGATCATTACCCGTTCTGGAAACTCAACAGTGAATGTAGATCCTTCTCCATATTTACTTTCTACAGTAATTTTCGCCCCCATTCTCTCACATAAACCTTTACATATTGCTAATCCTAAGCCAGTGCGACCATAAATGCGATTAAAAGGTTTAAATATATCTTTTAACTGTTCTTCTGTCATACCAATACCAGTATCAATGACCCGAAAAACTATGTAACTTTGTGCATTATTCAATGATTCAGCACCTTGATGGTGAATATTTTGTAGTTTTTGATTATTTACTCTTTCGACACTGAGTGTAATTTCACCATCTTCTGTAAATTTAGCTGCATTAGCCAGCAAGTTTATCAATACTTGTTTCACTTTTGACCTATCTGCATACATCGTACCCAGATTTTCTCCTAAGACTAATTGAAATGTATTGCGTTTTTTTTTACAGAGAGGTTCAAGTATACCAACTACATCTTTAACTAGCTTATTAACCTCAATATTTTCTAAATCAAGTGTAACTTGACCTGCTTCTATTTTAGAAATATCTGAGATATCTTGAACTCTTTCCAGCACATGCAATCCTATTAGGTTAATCTGTTTTAGATCGGAGATAATAAAATCTTCATATCCTTCGTCCATAGCCTCCTCATAAAGAACATTGCTATAACTAATAATTCCTTTTAGGGGGTAACGCAGTTCGTTACTTATGTTAGCTAGAAAAGCACTTTTAGAAAGGTTTGCTGCTTCTGCTGCTTTAAGTTTGGCTTCCTGGAATTGTTTTATATATCTTAATAATTCCTCTTGAGTATATATTTCAGAAGTTTCATACTTGTCCTCGAAGTTTTTGTCTGTTAATTTTTTAACTTGGGAAATAGTTTCTTGAAGTTTGGCTTCATCTAGTTTCAAGTCTTGGTCATTGTTGCCAAAGCGTAAGGTCTCATTCATTCTTTCTGGAAACCAAACAGTGAATGTTGAACCTTCTCCATATTTACTTTCCACTTCAATTTTTGCCCCTATCATCTCACATAAACGTTGACATATTGCTAATTCTAAGCCAGTGCCACCATAAATGCGATAAATCCAATTAAAAGGTTCAAATATATCTTTTAACTGTTCTTCTCTCATACCAATACCAGTATCAATGACCCGAAAAACTATGTAATTCTGTTCTTTATTTAATAACCCTGAATTTTGATTTTGAAGATTGTTCAGTTCCCTATTTTTGACTTTTTCGACACTGAGTGTAATTTCACCATCTTTTGTAAATTTAGCTGCATTAGACAGTAAATTTCTCAGTACCTGTTTGACTTTCCAGACATCTGCATACATCGTACCCAGATTTTCTCCTAAGACTAATTTGAATTTATTACGTTTTTTTTCAGTAAGATTTTTGGCTGTACCAACCACATCTTGAACTAGCTTATTCACCTCAATACTTTCTAAATAAAGTGTAACTTGACCTGGTTCTATTTTATAAATATCTAATATATCACTAATCATTTCTAGGAGGTGTGTACCATTTAGTTCGATTATTTTTAGATCAGGCAGAAAGTCGTCATATCCTAAGTCTTCAGCTTCTTTATAAAGAAGATCGCTATAACCAAGAGCCTCATTTATGTCTCGGAGTAGACTTAGTTCGTGACTTATTTTAGCTAGAAAACGACTGGTATAACTGTTTGCTGCTTCTACTGCTTCATATTCAAGTTTAGCTTCCTGGAGCTGTTCCAAATATTTTGCTAATTCATCACGACGGTATTTTTCCAGTGCTTCGTATTTATCTTCAGGGTTTTTATCTGTTACTTTTTGATTACCTCGAACTTGAGAAATGATTTCTTTGAGCTTTGCTTCATCTAGTTGTAATTCTTGATAGAGATTTTTACCAAAGCGATCGTCTTTTAGGTAAGCAAGTATGAGATGTTCAATAGAGATATATTCGTCTGTGTATTCTTGGCGATATTTTTCAGCATTGTCTAATAAGTTGTCTAGACTGCGACCTAAGAAGTTGTTTGAGAAGTACCCCATAAAACCGATGAATCTTAAAAACCTAGCTCGCCTTCCCCCCCTCCGAAGAAGGCGGTTAATCAGTCTCTCAAAACGTAGTAGAGAAGTTTTGATGAGTTGACAAACAGTTTCTAAGTAAATATTATTGGCTTTGTTTTTAACTTTTGGTGGATGGTAAATAAAAGTTTCTGTATATTCTTGTACTTTAGTAGTTGAAACCCCTGCTTTGTTAAATAGACTCGTTGCCACTCCATTTTGTTCTAACAAAGCTTTCATTAGGTGTTCAGTTTCAATGTGTGGATTTTGAGAAGCTTTAGCAATATCAGGGGTACGGGATATTGCTTGCCAAGCTTTTTCTGTAAATTGCTTAGGATTATTTAGCTGCATAATTTTTTTATCCCCTTTATATCATGTTCCGTTTGTATAGGAGCGTTTCAAGAATTGAGAATTTAGAATTGAGAATTTAGAATTACCTCTCCTTGAACAGAAGAGGATTGACGAACAGGAAAATTTTTATTTATTATCCCCTTAAAAGGGTCGGCTTTAAAC
>JBFRWR010000464.1:0-16488 GCA_051439685.1 Trichodesmium sp. | reverse complement strand
TCTTGGGAATTGCTATATATGTTCATAATTCTGTCTACTCTTTCTACTCTCCATCTCCGCGTCTCCGCATCTCCGCGTCTCCGCGTCTCCCTACTATACAATAACTATTCAAGCGGATTCTATATTACTTATATGATGTTCCCCTTGCAGGGGAGCTGCGAATTGCGGATAATCAGTTATAATAAAATTTAAGGACTGACAGTACCGACAGTACCAAAGAAATACTCAAATTATCTTTACTTTCCTCCTTTCTTTTCTCCTGACTCCTGACTCCTGACTCCTCACAACAGTTATTTATAAGTATTCAACCGTTAGCGTAGCTCCCCCGCAGGGGGAACATGATATTAGATATTTTCTCAGCTTATCAAGTTCCTGTCTATGCAGCATTACCTCCAAACAGTCATATAAAATCCGGTTATACAGTAATCGCAAAATTACTTCCTTAACTTCCAGATTTTCTATATGAATGCAAATTAAGAAATTCATCCTAATTCAAATCCTTTCTTTCTCCTGATTCCTGACTCCTAATATAGAATCCGGTTGAAAAGTGGTCATTGCGACGATAGAAAGCAATCTCCGCGCACCTCTGAGATTGCTTCCTTCCACTCCGTTCCAGTCGCAATGACGCAATCTATAGTAATTATCCTGATTCTATATGACTCCTAACTCCTGACTCTAAGGGCGATACGATAACTAATTACCCGGATTCTATATAAGTCTAGTAGATGCTCCGAAAATAGCTGTTTGTTACATATAATGAAAATTCCCATCTCCCCATCTCTCCACATTTCCTAAACTCTCCCATTTTTTTAAGAAGCAAATTAGTGGAAAAAATCTTAAAATTTTTGGTGCAACTGCTTGAGAGAAAATTCTAAATTCGCGCTAAGTTCCTTTGCTGCTTGCTTTGTCGAAGAACCAAGATAATCTTTAACATCTATTGGTGAACCAATCTTAACCTGCACACCACATCGCCAAGGTGGAGGCGCTGGATGATCGTATAAAACACTAATAGGAACAATTTTGAGGTCTATTTCACTTTCACCAGATATTGCCTGTAGTGCAATACGGGAGACTCCTGGTTGAATAGAATAAATTGACTGATTTTCAGGATATATTTTTCCTTCAGGAAACAATACCAACATTTCCTGATTTTTCAGGATTTCAATACTACGGCGAATACTAGATATTCCAGGGTTATTGCGGTCAACAGGAAAACCTCCCAAATGACGAATAAACCAACCTTGAAAACCGCGTGTTTGTTCTTCAGAAACCATATATCGCAGTTTACGGTTAGTGGTTAACCAACCTGTTGTACAAGAGACAATTATAGGATCCCAGCGAGAACGATGAGTAGGTGCAAGGATAGTTGCATTTTTTCTGGGAATATTTTCTTGACCTCTAACTTTTATTTTGAAATAAAATGGTAGAATTATGTAATAACATAAATAGTAAGTTAATGGAGTTAACCAAGATGAGAAGACAGAAGTAGTTTCTCCAGACCCTAGATAATTTTGATATTTACTGTTTTCAGTCATTGCTAGTGTAAAGATAATAGATTTTTTGATATATACTATAGATATCTCGAAAAATTAAAAATCAAATCAATTTTTATCCAGAAATTATCAATTGTTTCTCCCTGTTCCCTGTTCCCTCTTTATCTGGAGATACCTAATATCAAATCCGGTAGTATTGATAGAATTCAAGCTCTGTAGGAGGTTGGCAACCAAACTACTACCAATTACAACTACAAAAGCAAGCATAGCGTCAATCAATTTAGACAATTTAGAACCCAAACATATTACCATAACGTTCTTCTGCCCA
The DNA here is from genome assembly GCA_051439685.1 of Trichodesmium sp. Taxonomy (GTDB): domain Bacteria; phylum Cyanobacteriota; class Cyanobacteriia; order Cyanobacteriales; family Microcoleaceae; genus Trichodesmium. The sequence goes on along the minus strand of JBFRWR010000464.1, from coordinate 14,667 downwards.
AGGTTCACCTCGTTTGTGATAACCATTTCTTTCCCAAAAACCTAATTCTTCCTCGCTGAGAAATTCTAAACCATTAATCCATTTAGCACTTTTCCAAGCATAAAGATGAGGAACTACTAATCGCATAGGGCCACCATGTTCTGCTGGTAATGGTTCACCAAATAAAGTATGGGCAAAGAAATTTTCTTCTCGCAGAAAGTCCGCGACAGTAATATTAGTAGTGTAGCCCCCATAACAATGTTCCATAATATGGACTGCTTCAGGGTTTAATTCTACATGACTCATTAATTCTGTGACTTTTACCCCTGTCCACTGAACATCAAGTTTTGACCAACGAGTAACACAATGAAAATCTGCGGTAAAATTACTTTGTTCCATGGCCATCAAGTCTGACCAAGTAAAGGTAATTGGTTGAGCTAAACCCCATACTTTTAATTCCCATTCGTCTTTACTAATATTAGGAGTAGCTCCATAAGTTAGTACGGGAAAGCCTTTAGCCAAGTATTGACCGGGGGGAACGCGATCGCTTTCTTCTGCTTCTGGTTTCTGGAAAAATTTACCTAACATCTTTATCAAACTTTGAGTAACTTTTTGAATAACTTGGACTAACTATTGAGGCATCTTTCAGAATATTAAGATACCAGAATTATTTCTGAAATTAATTAGTCTAACTATGAATATAATTGATAAGTTTCTAGTTTGACATGGGCAACAGACTAAAGCTTGGTAAGTTCCTCTATCCCTTCAGGCTAAAAAGAATATCAATTCCCTGATTAAAAATTATTATGAAGTAGATTGATAATTCTGATTTGCTTAAAAATTAACTTTGGGCAAAGATGCAGCCCTTTAACCGCAATGTTTTTGCCTGATTGAGATTGTTTGGATGATTAAATTTATAACTCTTGCCTACTTAATTTATTGTCAACTTATTTAGTAATTAGTTATAATATTACATTATGTAACAATTTATTTAGAAATTTAGAAATACCATGAACTTGAACTGTATACTCCCCTTAAGTATTTCTTGCCTTGCTATTTTTGTTAGTCTCTATACTGATGTTAAAACTTTTGATGGAATTCCTAGATTATTAGCACCTTGTATCGGAGTAATTGGATTGATCTGGTTTTTTAATGTAATTCCTTGGCTATTTAAGATTGCGTTTGTACTACTTTTACTTTCTTTGTGTCAAACTTATTTATCTAATAACTACAAGATTCTGAAATAAAAGAAAATTTATATCAGAACAATCAATTATGTGATAAGGTTCAAATGTTTTTGATAAATATTTGTTAGGGTAAAGACATTTATATAGGGTGTCTTCAAAAATTTGGGTAAGTTTAAAATCCCATACCCTAACAGAAACATTTGAACTATAAAAATCACAAAAGTATAGTAGTTTAACTTAAAAATGAAAAGTTTTTTTGTCTGAGACTCCCTGATAGCAATAAAGCTTTGTCTCAGCCTAAAGTTAAATGACTATAATTTTTGTATTACCAATCTTGTAATTTTTCCAATTTATCCCTGACTGACAACCAATCTTTTCCTAATTGAATAGTTACATCAGAACTTAAATATCCCGTACTTTCTACAAAAACTTCACCAAACCCCAGAGATTCTTGAACTACTTTTGCTGCTTCAATATCCCCTTTCTGAGCTACGATTCTAGTTACTTCTAAAGTTGTACTCCAAGGTTTAGCAACTTTCACATTCCAATAACCAGCATCGTTGAGAGACCTGACCAACTCATCCACATTTTCCCAATCATCAGTCCCATCCTGAATTGCTACCCTAATATAGTTAGAATCAAGATTTTCTGTTTCCCAACGGTCATAACCAAAGTCAAAGTGTTTAGCAATCATATTATCAAGACTTGTCAAATCTGGCAGCCAATAACTAGCATTATATTCTTCAGGATCGCTAAATTGGCCAGGCACCATCAACATCTGTATATCAGAGCGTTCAATGTTAACAGCAAAATTCATTAAAGCCACTAATTCTTCAACACTTAAATTTGTATCAAGATGAGACTGAATTACTGAAAGAATTTTTGGCAGTCGAGATATAGTCTTGACATTAATTGACTCTTCCATGAAAGCTCGCATTAACATTTGCTGGCGTTGGACTCGACCAATGTCCCCTAAATTATCGTAGCGAAATCTCATAAATTGTAGAGCTTGGTCTCCATTAAGTCTTTGTTCACCAGCTTTAAGATTAATATAGAGGTGTTGACTATCATCTTGATATTTCATGTCTTTAGGTACATTTACCTGAACACCACCAAGAGCATCTATTAATTTTTCTACCCCTTGTACATTGACTCGAATATAACGGTCAATTCCTACTCCACCGAGCAGTTCACTAACAGCTTTGGCACTTTTAGCAGGCCCACCATAATAATTAGCTGCATTAATCTTAGTTAAGCCTCGATCTTCGACATAAGTACGAGTATCTCTAGGAATAGAAAGTAAGGTTAATTTCTGATTTTTAGGGTCAAACCTGACTAGAAGCATCGTATCAGATAATCCTTTAAAAGAATTAACCAAAGCATGATAACCTAGTTCTCTTTCAGGATAATTATAAGGATATTCTTCTAAATCTGAGGTTAATACCTTAATACCCAACAACAATATATTGACAGGCCGAGTTAACTCTGGCAATCGCATATTGCTTTTGGCCAGACCTTTTTGAGAAAAGACTGCTGCTTCTTCTGGAGAAAGTCTCTGCTGCATTAGGGGAGTGCTAGAAAGAGATACTGCTAATAAAGCTCCTGCTGTAGCAGATATCATTGCCACTCCAGCTAAACCTAAACCCAAGCCAAACCAACGTCCAGGGTTAAATGGGGAAACTTGTTTCTGCTGATTTTCTGTTGTTGAATCTTGACTAGCGGTTGAAGATAAAAATTTATTAGCGGGCACTGGTTTCCTCACAAACTAAATATTAAAATAACTTTTTTTGTTAGAGCAATTTTGCTGAAAATATTAATTTCCAAGAGTTTAGTTTAATATAATCTTCAATTATCATAAATGTTTACCTACCACTTTTTCTGCTATCTGGCTAATTCCTGGTAGCCATAATGGTTGTCTTTTCCAAATCCGAACCATTAGTCCAAAACTAACTATAAAGTAGCTAGTTGTTAGTAGGCTATTGATTAATAACAATGTGATAGTTCCAGATTCCCCTATTTCTGCTCCTAGTTGCAACAAAATATTTCCGAATAGCCACATCAAAGTTAAAGTCACAACTAATCGACTTATCGTTCTATCTTGTGAATTACCTTTTTGACGATACAAAATCCATATTGCGGGAAAGAAACCGATAATTGGGGTTACTAATAAAAACAATTGTGGAATGTTAATTTCAGATTTTTCTAGTTGCTCTGGATGTTTCATTTTTCTTATTTTAGAAGATTAATATCAATGGTTTTTCTATTATTTATATAGCAATCCTAAATTGTTCGTAACAAGTTTTTTAATAGCTAAAAATAGCTAAAATCCTTGAAAATTATGACTCATGAATACTCCCAAAATACTGCAACCTAAATAGGATTTCTATATAATTACAGTAGTTTCCTAATTAATGAAGTACATATGTTTACGGTTTTAGGGAGTAGAGAGTAGGGAGTAGGGGGAAAGAATTGATGATTTATGTGGGATAATTAATTTTATTTTTGATTATTGGAGATGTCTATTATACATCTCTAGTCTTATCCATAAGTTATCAATTCTTTCTACTTATTTCCTGTTCCCTGTTTCCTGTCTCAATTAGGAAATTCTTAAAAGCACGACTACCCATATTACAGATTGTGATAATAAATAATTAAATTAGTGTTAAAGTTTATAGTAAGACAGAATAAGTAGGAGAGCGTTTACTCTAATGACCACTACCGATAAAAAATCTATTGTTATTGCCCCATCTATATTATCAGCAGATTTTAGCCGTCTAGGAGATGAAGTCAGAGCTGTAGATCAAGCTGGCGCTGATTGGATTCATGTTGATGTAATGGATGGCCGTTTTGTGCCCAACATTACTATTGGTCCATTAATTGTTGAAGCACTTCGTCCCGTCACTCAAAAACCTCTTGATGTCCACTTAATGATTGTGGAACCAGAGAAATATGTTGAGGGTTTTGCTAAAGCAGGGGCTGATATTATATCGGTTCATGCAGAACATAATGCTTCACCTCATTTGCACCGAACTCTAGGCCAAATTAAGGAGTTGGGTAAGCAAGCGGGTGTTGTTCTTAATCCTTCTACACCTCTAGAATTAATTGAGTATGTTCTAGATTTGTGTGACTTAGTATTGATTATGAGTGTTAACCCTGGTTTTGGAGGCCAGAGTTTTATTCCCGGAGTAGTATCAAAAATTCGTAAGCTCCGTCAAATGTGTGATGAGCGGGGACTCGATCCTTGGATTGAAGTTGATGGTGGCCTCAAAACTAATAATACTTGGCAGGTATTAGAAGCTGGAGCTAATGCTATTGTTGCAGGTTCTGCTGTATTCAAAGCTAAGGACTATGCAGAGGCAATTAGTGGTATTCGTAACAGTAAGCGTCCTGCTCCTGAACCTCAGTTAGCTACTGTTTAATAACAACAAATACAGTTTAAGAAAAAAAATATTTAATATTAAAAATGGATTTTACGATCCATTTTTAATTATTTTTGAGGGTTAATTAGGGCTTGCTGATTAAATATTAAAGTATTAGACAGATAAACGTAAGATAAATTTTCAGCCCGGAAAAATTACCAGTTTTTTTGGTTAAGAGAGTGGAAAAAGCGAGGATAGTTCAGCAATTAACAATGTTCATATCTGCGACAGCAGAAACAATTAATAATTAATAATTACCCCTTCTTAAAAGAAGGGGATTGACTAAAAGGATTTTTTTTGATTTATTTATACCCTTAAAAGGGGAGGCTTCAAGGTGTGAATTGTTGAATGAATAATTAATTGACTATCAACTCTTCATTATTAACTATTAATCATTAATTATTCAGTAAGGTTAAAGATGGCAGAAAAATTACTCTGGGAATTATGTCGAGCAACTTCGATAAATCCTATTTCTGTTTACTCCTGTACGGGTAATTTCCTGCGGAATGCTAGGCAAACAAATTACCCCTACTTCCTACTCCTAATTAGACTTAGATTTATTCACTAACTTTAGCCAGGACTTTTTCCATATCAGATAATTTTACTGCACCAGAAAAAGTTTCTCCATTCATCACAAAAAATGGTGTACCAGAAACACCAAGTTTTTTAGCTAATTTAATATCTGTTTCAATTGAAGTAATCGCTGCTTCAGATTGGCGATCGCTATTAAATTTATCTATATCTAAACCCAAATTATTAGCAACCTCTAAATATAATTCTTCTCCTAATTTGTTTTGTTGTTCAAATAAAGCATCGTGATATTCCCAAAATTTACCTTGTTGTTGAGCCGCCCAAGATGCTTTTGCTGATGGTATTGCTTCTGGATGAATGCTTGTTAAAGGTAAATGTTTAAATACTAATGTCACCCTATCCTGATGCTTATCCATAAATTCTTTAAGATTTCCTTGTACTTTGGCACAAAAAGGGCATTGAAAATCAGAAAACTCAAATAGTACAATTTTCTGAGCAGTGGAACCAAAAGTTGGAGAGTCACCAATTTTTTGTTGAGGATTATTTTTAAACTGTTGTAATATTTCTTGTTTACTAGCTTGTTGTTGTTGCTGTTGTTCTTGTTGATAAGCTTGTACTGATTCAATAATTACTTCTGGGTTATCACGAATAATTTGTAATACTTGCTTTTCTAATTCTGAATTTACTTGAATATTACTTGATTCGGCTGATGAAGTACAGCCACTAACTGCTATAAGAGCACTAAATATTGCTACGAAGCAGAAAACTTTCAAGCTATTTAATTGAAATTTGGTAGAATAATTATTCATAATCCTCTAATGTAATTTGCGAAGACTTATAACTAAATAATTAATATATAGCAATCCCATTTTATTTGTGTATAAAAATCTTACCGCTTTGAGGGAATAAGTAACAGGGACCAGGAGAAAGTCTCATGTTTTTATCTACTTTTTGATTTGTCACCTACGCACGGATTCCTATAGTAGTAAATTAAATATTAAGAGAATGAATAGTTACTAAAATTCCAAATAGGTAAGATTTCCCAGAATTGAAATGCAGTAGGTAGATAGATATGAGTTCAATAATGGATAATGGATAATTGATAATTGATAATTGATAATTACCTCTCCCTAAAAGGAAGAGGATTGAATAAAAGGAAAATAAATTCATTGTTTCTCCTTTAAAGGAGAGGCTTTAAACCTTAATTATTCGGTAAATATATTCCTAGACGAGTGAAGTAAGAAATATTTGTGTTGATTTATTCGGAGATACTCCCTACTCCCTATTCCCTATTCCCTATCTCATTTTTATCTTTCCTTATATATTTAATCTCTAAAATCTGAGTTAATTTATTAATTATTTTATTGCTGTTTATTTATTACTTAAAAGTTTAACCGCAAATATTTGGAAAATAAAATACTTAACTAAATTAGCTGTTTGCCAAAATATTCTAAATTTTGACAAACACAGCAAATTAATAATCTCTAGACAAACTATCTAAATTATCTTAATTTCTTTTTAGATTAATCTAAAAATCCCATCAACCCTTCACTGTCAATCTCATTAGAAGCAACTGGACGATTCATCAAAGTTTGCTGAACGTTGAGATGATTAGTACCAATTGGACGAACTCCAGAAGCAGTAATTGTACTATTAAATTCTAACCCACTAACCGTTACTGGACGAATTCCAGAAGCAGACATTGTATGGTCAACTTTAAGACCAGTTGAAATTATCGGACGATTGGAAATTGTTCTAGTATACTTAAGATGAGTTGTGCCAATTGGACGATTTCCAGGTAAAGCCAATTTTCCAGAATCTTGAGTTCCTTGTGTTTGCTGACCTGGTACTGGTTTTGTCTCAACTTGTAAAGTGGTACGTTGCTGAGAACCTTGGTCTAATTTTGTTGGCTGACTACTTTGAGTATTAGGTTTACTGCTAGTATCAGTAGTTTTATTAGTTTCTGTCATACTGCCATTAATGCTCATATTGTTTTACATCTCCACTCTTAAATTGGTTTATCAATTGATAGTCAGAAAAACCAATATTTATACTGGCCATCTAAATCTATTGTTGAATTAATTCTAAAATTTTAATAAACCTGTAGTTATTTTGACTACTCCCCAGACTAAACCAAATTAAAGTTATGGGAATATTAGGGATATTAAATGCAAAGTCTAATCCAATAACATCAATCATCACTACTTTGCTTTTTCTGAATCTAATCACAGTTTTATCTGTGGAGACTACTCAATAGCAAACCGATCAAATTAAGATCGAACCTATTAACATAATATAGTTATAGGTTAATTATTGTCTTAACTTAATTAAATAGTCGATGATGATTGATTAATCTTTCAGAATTTTCAACATATTTCACCGCTTTGCTATAAAGACTAAGCTGCTTTTTTTGAACAGATTAGACAATGGTGAGCAAAATTTACTTACTAAATAAGAATTTTACACCCACTAGCTTATTTTAATTTATAGTTGATACTTTTACTCGGAGCAAGATCGCTTTTAGCAGACTTTACATTTTACATATTACCACAAACACAAATAGATTATAGCTAAATTAAAATTAACCTTTAATTTTCCTGTTGATCTGGAGTATCAAAACTCCTTACTCCTAAACTTGTTGCTGATAACTATACTTAACTATAAAAAAGAACAAAATTTCGAGGACTTTATAATTGCAATAAATCTAGAATTTGTAAATTTTGCTTGTGTTAATAATTTCTACAAATATAGCATTTACCTCAACGAACTTTTACTCTGCTACTCTAAATAATAATTCCAATTTAGATGATTAAATTTGATGACCAAGCAAACAACAATTCCTAACTTACTAGCTCTTGACTTTGATGGCGTTTTATGTAATGGATTAGTTGAATATTTTCAAACTGCGTGGCGTACCTACTGTCAAATTTGGCAACCATCCGTTCAAACACCCAATCAAAATTTAGCCGAAAAATTTTATCGGTTACGTCCAGTTATTGAAATAGGTTGGGAAATGCCAGTTTTAATTAGAGCTTTAATATTAGGTATTGAAGAAGAACAAATATTTTTAGAGTGGCAAGCGATCGCTGAAAAAATTATTACTGAAGAAAATCGTGAGCGAACAGAAATTGGTAGTTGTTTAGACAATACTAGAGATGAATGGATAGCAAAAGATTTAGATGGGTGGTTATCTTTACATGAATTTTATCCAGGAGTAGTAGAAAAAGTCAAGCAGTTGATAGTATCAGAAGTTAAACCTGTAATTGTGACAACTAAAGAAGGTAGATTTGTCAAAGCTCTCCTAGAAAAAGAAGGTATTAATTTACCAGTAGCAGATATTATTGGCAAAGAATGTAAACGTCCTAAACATGAAACCCTCAGAATTTTACTAGCAAAATCAAACCCAGGTACAATTATTTGGTTTGTTGAAGATCGAATCAAAACATTACTATCTGTCAAAAAACAACCAGACTTAAAAGAAGTAGAATTATTCTTAGCTGATTGGGGTTATAATACTCAAAAAGAACGAGAATCTGTTGCTGAAAATCCACCTATTCATTTATTATCTTCTAGCCAGTTTAATCAAGATTTTTCGGCATGGAAACTTTCAGAATAAAGTCGGCTAATTTTTGTATAAAAGCTTTTAGCTATTTAGGAGTCAGTAGAGATAACTTCCTACCACCAAAATACTACAACTAAAATAGATTTCTCCTGACTCCTAGATTAACCATCTAATTATACCGATGCTACCGGATTTGATCTTACCCCTACTTACCAAAATAATTTTTCAGCAAACCCTAATTAAACATACTTACTTATCAAGTAGTAATTCAAAAGATTGACGTAAAGATTTAATATCTCCCACTCTTGCCACTAAAAGATTCTCCTTACCAGCATCCTTTAAACGATAATTCCAATACTGTATACTCTCAGCATTTTTCATCCAAAAATTAATCACTGTTTCTACAACTTTATCTACCTTCCAACCACGATTTACAGAAACATTTTCTACAGATTCTACAAATACATCTAAAGTACACTTAGGATTACCCAAATATTCCACACATAAATCTTTTTGTGTTTGTAGTTGTTGTTGCTGATTAAAAAAATCTAAGATTGGAGAAACACCTAAAATTTCAAAAGTGTATTGCATTTACGCTTTTCCTCCTAATAAGTTGTGAATATTATAGAGATATAGATATTTTAATTATTAGCAGTTCAGCTAGGTACTAATTTATCAACTTCATAAACCAAGTCTAAAACATTTCAGTTTTATTCAATTTATTTATCATGGTTTAATTATCTATAATTAGCAATCTTTAAGCTAGAGTGCTAACAATTTACTTACTCAAATTTTGTAGTTTAATAAGCTCTATATTACTGATATAATACTAATTTTAATAACCTATGTTTGTCAAATAATTTACATTAGAGACAGCATTGTTTTAACAAAACTTTATAAAAGCAAAAAAATAATCAATTAAATTATCAAAATTAATGATGAATGAGGTATCGCAACCCGCGCCGATGTTGCGAGTAATCAAAAAATAGATAAAAAAACTGAAACTCCAGCCTGTTGCCTGTTCCCTAAAAGTGGTAAGATTTTTGTACACAAATATAGTCATTCTGAATAAGACTAGGAAGAGTTTTTCTTTCGGGAAAAGGGTTTAAGCCAAAAAAGTGTTTCATCCTTATTTGAAATGACTATAAAATAGGATTAGTATAGCTATCAGCCTGCTTTTTGCATCTATCTGCTCAAGTAAGAACCCTTGATGTAGTGGCCTTAATAAATAATTGTGATTAAATCCGGTGAGATGATCACCAACAAAGAAGTGAGAAGAAAGAAAACATCTTGATCTACATCAATCTAACTTCAAACAAGTAAATCAACGAAGTTTTATAGATGTACCTCCAAGATGTAGGATAAAGATTAGAAAATTTAATCTTTCTCAACTATCTTAGTCAATATATAATAGAGAGGAATTACCTTGACTCAGCATCCAAATGGTATACCAGCGCACGGTGGCCACCTGATTAATCGGATTGCCACACCAGCAGAACGACAGGAATTCATGGAAAAAGCTGAAACCTTGCCACGGATACAATTAGACGAGCGAGCGCTTTCAGACCTAGTAATGATAGCTATAGGAGGCTTTAGTCCACTCAACGGCTTTATGGAAGCAGCAGACTATGAAACCGTAGTCACTGATATGCGCCTCAAAAATGGACTACCTTGGAGTATTCCCGTAACACTATCAGTTTCAGAAGAAGTAGCAGATTCAATCAAAGAAGGTAGTTGGGTACGTCTAGATTCTCCATCTGGAGAATTTGCAGGTGTTTTAGAATTAACTCAAAAGTTTAGATATAACAAAGCCCATGAAGCGGTTAACGTTTATCGTACAGACGAAATCAAACATCCAGGAGTGAAAGTTCTATATGATGCTGGCCCAGTTAACTTAGCAGGTCCAGTATGGTTACTAGAACGTCATCCTCATCCATTGTTTCCAAACTATCAAATCGATCCTGCCGATTCTAGAAAACTCTTTTTAGAAAGAGGTTGGAAAACAGTAGTAGGGTTCCAAACCCGTAACCCCATCCACCGTGCCCATGAATATATTCAAAAATGTGCATTAGAAACAGTAGATGGTTTATTTCTACATCCTTTAGTAGGTGCTACTAAATCAGATGACATTCCTGCTGATGTGAGAATGCGCTGCTACGAGATTATGTTCGAGAAATACTTTCCCCAAGATCGAGTAGTAATGGCCATTAACCCTTCAGCAATGCGTTATGCTGGCCCTAGAGAAGCAATTTTTCATGCTTTAGTGCGGAAAAACTATGGTTGTACCCACTTCATTGTTGGTCGAGATCATGCTGGAGTTGGTGATTATTATGGTACTTATGATGCTCAATACATCTTTGATGAGTTTCAACCAGGGGAATTAGATATCGTGCCAATGAAATTTGAACACGCTTTCTATTGTACTCGCACCAAAGGCATGGCCACTAGCAAAACAAGTCCAAGTGCAAAAGAAGAACGAATTCATTTATCAGGGACAAAAGTTCGAGAAATGTTACGTCGGGGTGAATTACCACCACCAGAGTTTTCACGACCAGAAGTAGCAGCAGAGTTGGCTAAAGCAATGCAAGTATCTCAAGGAAATTAACAGAAATTTTCTGGTATAGTCTTCAACTGTAAGGCATAATTGTAAAAGTAGTAGAGGCGGATTAGAAAAGCTATACATTAGTCAAGGTAAGCTTTCAATCCGCCTTTAAGAATTAAATGAATAAATTCAAACTTTAGTATCAAACCAGTGAAAAGAGGAGATTAATTTATAGGAATAAATCAACTCTTAAATTTTGATATAGTGTTGGTGATTTTGGCTATGATAGTGCTGTAATCGTGATGGTCTAACTATTAATCTAAAAGCATTTTAAATTTTGCCAAATTTTAGGTTTCATAACTTGATTCACCAACGCCCTTAATATCTGTGAATGACTGTTAGACCAATAGTATTTTATATATTAAATCTACTGGCACAAGAATTAATTTCTTTCTATGAGTGACTTGAACTTGCTCATTAAACTCATATCTGAAAGATGCAGGAAACTAAATTCGTGAGTTGGGAAAATTTGCCTTGATTGCCCTGATTAATTAATGGCAGAATGTGTCAGTATATTGAAAAAATTAGTGATGTTGTTATAAAAAGTTCTGCTTGATTCTGTTCAAGATAGGACATTAAGGAAGAAGCATGGGATTAAAGCGGCGGGAATTTTTACAAAGGGCTAGCTTGGCCTTGGGAGCATTAGGCATAAATGAAATAGGCTGGTGGCGACTCCAAAGTTGTTACTCACAAGCCTTAGCTCAACCGATGGGAAGTAAATTAGCACTTCTAGTAGGTATTAATAAATATCCAAACAATCCTCTATCTGGATGTCTGACAGATGTGGAGATGCAAAAGGAGTTGTTGGTTCATCGGTTTGGTTTTTTACCAGATGATATTCTGACTCTCACAGATAAACAAGCTACTAGAGAAAATATAGAGACAGCTTTTATTAGTCATTTAACTAATCAAGCGAAACCAGATGATTTAGTTTTATTTCACTTTAGCGGTTATGGTAGTCGTGTGAATAAAATGATCGATCTGGAGGAACAGAATGAGTTGAAAACCTCAGTATCAACATTTCAAAATACTCTAGTGCCAATAGATGGGGTATCTCCTAACGATCAGAGTAGGGCAATAAACGATGTACTAGAAGAGACTCTATGGTTATTAATTAGATCCCTATCTACTAATAAAGTAGTGACGGTACTTGATACTAGCTATGTATATCCTGGGAAAAATTTGCAAGGTTCTCTCAGAGTTCGCTCTCGTCCTAGTTCAACTACAGAGCAAATTAATATCAAAGAGAAAGCCATCCAAACACAATTGCGCAACAGTCAAAATATTCCAGTGGAGCAGGTGATCTACGGAAGCCAACTGCCAGGAGTTATTCTGAACGCTAGTCAAGAAAACCAATTTGCCACTGAAACTGATTGGGATGGTTTTAGCTCAGGTTTATTTACTTATGCTCTTACCCAAAATTTGTGGTCTATAACTCCTGCAAGTAAACTACAAATTAGTTTTTCACGAGCTGGTAGCTTTGTAGAAAAACTAACTGGACCATATCAGCAGCCACAATTTCAGGAAGCCAAACAACAGACAATTACTCAATCTACAACAAAAGTAGCTACGATAACTCCCGTAGCTACACGTTATCAAAATATTTTGACTCCTTTATTACCACCTGCTAGTGGTGTAGTTACTTCAGTAGAAGATAACGGTAAAACAGCAAGTATGTGGTTAGGAGGATTACCAATTAGTGTTCTTGATTCAGTTACATCTAATTCTCTATTTAACACTTTACCTTCTGTAGATACAGATACTAACTCAAATAACTTTACATTTAAACTACAAATTAGGAACCGAAATGGCTTAAAAGCAAAAGCTTCTGTGATTTTAGAAAAGCAAAAACCAGAACTTCAGACTGAAGAAAATACAAATAGCGAAACACAAAAAACTCCTCCTAGTCCGCAACTGTTGGCAGGACAACTGGTGCGAGAAAAGATTCGAGTTTTGCCAAAACCTATAGATTTAATGATTGCTCTAGACCCTAGTTTAACAAGAATTGAGCGGGTAGATGCTACTAGCGGGTTTTCTGCAATACCTCAAGTTACTGTAATGGGAAATACACAGTCAGCAGACTATGTATTTAGTCAGGTTCGGGAAACAAATATTGCTCAAAGTCTCTCTGCTCCTTTACCTTCTGGGTATCAGGGTCGTTATGCTCTATTTTCTCTTGGTCAGGTAGTGGTTCTCAATAGCATAGGAGAGGGAGGAGAAGCAGTTAAAGTAGCAGTACAAAGGTTAAATTCCCAATTAAAAACTTTGCTAGCAGCTAAGATATTACGCTTAACTATTAATGAAGGTTCTACCCAAATTAAGGTCAGGGCTAATTTAGCTACAGTCACTCCAGAATCAAAAATTGTGACACGTCGAGAAACTTTGGGTGTGAGCAATGAGGCAAAATTGAAAACTAATATAGACGGTGTAGGTAACTTTGAAACTTCTAATGGATTAGTAACTTTACCAATTGGTAGTAGAATTCAATGTCGATTATACAATGATGGCGATCGCCCGGTCTATTTCATGTTATTCGTCTTAGATAGTAGTGGGCGTTTACTGGTTCTCGATCCAACTGTATCTAGTAATCAACTTGGGAATACTCAATCTTCAGAAACAGGGCTAGTTATTTCTCCAGGGAATAGTGCAAATATGCCTCCTGTAATTAGTCAACCTACTACTACAGAATCTTTCGGATGGAAACTCATCGGTCCAGAAGGATTAACAGAAAGTCTGATTTTCTGTAGTTATCAACCATTTAAGGAAACAATTGCAACTCTGGAAGGAGATGTGCGTCAAGTTAGAGATGATAGGTTAGTTAAGGAAGTATTAAGTCCTTTAGATGTAGCTCAAGCAGTTTTAAAAGACTTACAAAACGCTAGCTTATCAGCTATTCAGTCTAGTGGATTATCAACTGATGATTATGGTTTAGATATTAATAGTTGGGCAACTCTGAGTTTTGTCTGCCGAGTTGTTGAAACTAATAGTACGATTAATGCTACTGGCTAATAAAAAAATTTCTAATTTGATCAGCTATAAAGTTATGGGGGAGTAATATCAAATCCGGTTGAATACTTACTATATAGTTGCGGAAGTAGAGAGTATGGGGGTTTGGGTAGATTGGGAGTCAGAGATTCAATATTAAAGTATAGTTATCAAGATAATATTATAGAACCCATTTGATATCTTTGCAAAAGTGAGGATTAGGAGACAGGAGACAGGAGACAGGAGACAGGAGACAGGAGACAGGAGGCGCGGAGTTAGGACTCAGGAGTCAGAATTTGCAGAAATAGAATAGGGAAAAAAGTATAAAAATAGCCCCAGACTCCCCAGACTCCCCAGACTCCCCACACTCCCAATCATAGATCCAAAATGGCTTCTATAGAA
>JBFRWR010000463.1:0-7261 GCA_051439685.1 Trichodesmium sp. | reverse complement strand
TCCTAACTCCTGACTCCTGACTCCTGACTCCTGACTCCTAACAATGAGTTTAGTGGTATACTCAACTGAAAAGCGCTGTATTATCCCCTTAAAAGGGGAGGCTTTAAACCACAATATTTCGGTAATTATCAATTATCAATTATTGAAAGCGCTTTCCGTTATTATGAGGTACATCCATCGCGGGCAAGATGCCCGCACTACAATATTTTCACCATTTACCCTCTACATCATTTCCCCGAAATATGCTCTCAATTACAGATTGTAACTATTTTATTGTCGATAGACTTCTCAATATGAGATTTTTTATAAATTCTAAATTCTAAATTCTAAATTAAAACCTCAGCCCCAGATGAAATATCTGAAAGCTGAGGTGTCAATCATTAAATGATATGGAGATGCCAAAAATATTGCCGATATTAAAAGCCTATATTATTTACGGCTCATGTCCCATATTTTAACTGATATATCTAAGCCCTATACCTCATAGGGTTTTTTACCAGTAAACTTCAGGGTAGCTGGTTCTGGGTTCTTACCAATATTGCGGTCAACCTTACCTTCATAAGGACGGCCTTCATTCACCTTCTCAGGGAAAACACCATCTTTTGGATGTAGATATTCGTTAGAACCATCAGGGAAAACTCGATATATTTTAAAGTCCTCAATTTTGGGCTTAAATTTAGTCCGTAGTTGAGTACCGAGGGCCAAGCATTGCTCTTTGCGGGCTAAATAGAGTAGGTTTTCACCTTCATTCATAATAGCTGCCCCGCCTGTAGGCATTTCAAACACCTGTTCTTTAGAGCTAGTCCAGGTAATAGCGTACTTTTCTTCAACTTCGGCCTTGGTTAGCAAGCCACCAGTGCTGCCACCAAAAATTGGAGGTTGTCCTGTTAGTTCGTCTGCCATAGATTTTTGATATGAACCTTTTTATGGAATGTTATCACCAGGTTTACTCAGGTTTAAGAAATTGTAAGGTTCTGTTACAAAAGGATGATCTAAAGTTAAGGCCATCGCATCGGCCATTAATTTGATGGTCTGAATATAGTGTTTACAGATGACCATCTTTTCAGGTTAAAATTGTATTTAGGGCTTGCTGAAAAAGTCTTATGAGTAAGGATAGGAGTCAGGAGACAGGAGACAGGAGACAGGAGGAATGAGCGAGAAGGCAGGAAAAAGAATTATTCCTTGATTTTTCTGCCTCGCGAACCCAAAATCCTCACTTTTTGAGCTACCTATAGTCATTCTGAATAAGACTGGGACGAGTTTTTCTTTCCTGGAAAGGGTTTCAGCCAAAAAAGTGTTTCATCCTTATTTGAAATGACTATAGAAGGAAAACCTTGTGCTTTTTCAAGACTTAAAAAGGCTCAAACCTTTATCTGTCAATGCTTTTATATTTAATCGGCCAGCCCTATTTAGACCTTTGCTTGTCTTATTCATACTCGATAATCTAGCTCTTGTGATTATCTAATATTTAGTTGAGATTTACGGAACGCTAAAAATACATATGGACTAGGATTTATCGGGGTTTTAATTAGGGTGTCCTGGAAAAAGTCTGTCGGGGTAGGAGAAACGAGGAACGAGGAATTATAGAGGAACTAGGAGGAAGAAAACTTCCTTTATTTTTCCGTCTTTATCTGTAAATACTTTGGGAATTAATCAGCAAACCTTAATTAAAAAAGTGGGTAATTGCAATAGCCCCCTTGAATCTGTCAATAATTTTTTTTACTCTAAATAAACCATTGAATAATATAGCTTTATTTCTTTGTTATTTTTTACTATTCATATCACATTTTGTTGACTCAAGCTAATAATTATGAAGAACTATTATTAGCTCATATTAAATTGATATTGCTAATTTTTTTATTCTTTATTATTTCAGAAATTTATGTCTTACCAAAACCAGGAAATCGAAAGCCTCCCCTTTGAAGGGGATGAAAAAATATTTAACTCAGTATTTCAAGGTTCTGACTTTAGTCGGAGGTTGACTGATAACGCAGTTCCTCCGATAGGAGGCTAACTGATAACTGAAATGACTCCTAAAATAGGATTGTATATTATGCAAGCAATTGTATTTAAACCACAAGGTAATTTAGACCTAAAGGGTAGTTATCGACTGAAGCAAATAGTAGATAAACTTATTTTCCAAACTAAAAATCTTTACTTGATCATAGATTTAGCATTAGTTAACCAAATTAATAATTTTGGTTTAACTACTTTAGTTGTAGTTCGTAAAATCGCTGCCAAAAGAGGTTGTAAATTATATTTGCTAAATGTTCAAGATGATATTCAATTAATTTTGCAAATCACTGGACTAGATCAAGAATTTAAGATATTAGAAGATGAGGTATTTCTAAGTTCATTAAAAACTAAACTACTACTTTGCTAACCTCTTAATTTATTTATCTGATTCATCAAATTATTATTGGCTAGTTGATTTCTTTTTTTGTTTAGTTTGCTCAAGTTTCTGATTATTATTATTAACAATTGGAATAGTAAAATGAAATTGACTACCTTGATCTTTACCTGCCGACTCAGCCCAAATTTTCCCCCCTAAACGAGTAATAATTTGACGACAAATAGCTAAACCTAAACCTGTACCACCGACACTGCGTCGCAAAGCACCTTCTTCTTGATAAAAACGGTCAAATACTGCTTCTAATCTATTAGGTTCAATCCCACGGCCAGTATCAGATACCTTTACCTCTAACATATTCTTCCCGTTAGAATGGGCTTCGATCATTACTTTTCCCTCTGGCTGAGTAAATTTACAAGCATTGTCCAAAAGTTTTGACAATACTTCCACTAGCCATTCTCCATCTGCTAATACTAAAGGTAGTTCTGCTGATACCTGGGTACTAATATCGGGCAAATCGTTTTCTAAGTTATGGGCACGAATACTACTAAGGGCCAAATCAATACATTCTAATAAAGGTAAATATTCTAAATTCCATTCAGCTCGACCACTTTCTAAATGAGACAATGTTAAGAAATCTTGCACAAGATGACGCATTCTATCTGCATCTGTCAATGCAGTTTCTAGCATTACTTGGCGCAATTCTGTGGGCATATCGGGTTCTTGACTTAGACTCTCTAAACAAACTTGAATGGTAGATAAGGGAGTCCTTAGCTCATGGCCAGTAATCGCAATTAAATTACTGCGAGTTCTGTCAAGAGCTTCTAATTGTTGATTTAATTCTTCTAGATGAGCATAAGTTTCTGCCTGAATTAAAGTTATACCTAACTGCGTAGCGATCGCTTCTACTAAGTCTATTTGTTCTTCAGACCACTTATGGGGACAGAAATTACAGGTATGTAATTCTACCATACCCAATAGTCGTCCTTGATACAGCAAAGGTATTATCAACCAACTCGAAATATCCCATTTAGATATTAAATTTTGTAGACATTTTTTGGCCAGGGATTGAGAGTGTTTTGGTATTTCTTGTAACAAATACTCAGGCAGTAAACTTGTATCTTCTATATAAACTCTGCCTTGAGTTTGAACAACCTTTTGAAATAACGGATTATCCTTTAAAGGCCATTCTTGATTAACTAAAGATTTAACTGATTGACTTAAATATTGATGAACAATAGTAGCTCTTACATCCACAGCTCGACACTGATAAATTAAACATCGGCACGCCGAAAGGGCCTCTCCCAGTTCTTGCACTGCTACTTTAATAATCTCATCGTGATCTAGCGATCGCCTCATGGCAGTAGAGATAATATTAATTAAGCGTTGCTTTTGTTCTTGAACTGCAATTGAACGGTAAGCTTTAAGTAACTTATATTGACTTGCCTGTAAATAAGTAACCAAACGTTGGGCAAAAGGGTCATTAAAGTTAGTATTTTGAGCAACTAATTCAGAAGTTTCGTCGAAATGACTAATATCGGCAACAGACTTACTTTTGGCCGATTTTTTGCGTCTTCCTAAATCAAAATTAATCCCATAAATTTCTTGAGCTGCTTGAATTTTTTCTTGTAACTCAGGTCTATATTTGAAAATTCTGTAGAGTAATAACCCAGCAGCTTTGATACATACTTGACGATCAAAAGTCCATATACCTTCAAACCGACGTGCTTGATCTATATCTATAAACTTAGATTGTTCATTTCCCAGGCCATGATTATCACGTTCATTACATATCAAGCAACTTGAATAATGTTTACCAAGTACCAGTAAATTCCATTCTTTAGTTAGACTATCTTGATTATTAAAAGCTACTTTTTCATAATAATCAGAAGAATTTTTAAATTCCGTTTCTGGCGCTGCTAATACATATACTTGAGATGTACGACTAGAAATTCGTTTATAGCGATGAGCTTCCTGACGGTAAAAACGCTCTTTTTGAAAGGTTGCTATGACTAGAGGTTGATCAGACCCTGCTAAAACCTGGTCTTCCATTGCATGAGATAGAGCAGTCAGGGAAGACTTAAAGTAAATTTGTGGTCTCAACTGCGGAATCTGTTGCACCAGTTCTGCCAATACGGATTTAGGAATGGTCATCTGGCGGTTACTTTTTAACCTACTGCATTACTAATATCAAATATACATTTTTGATTTTGCATTCTCACTGCACTTTATAAGATAGTTATTTCTACCAGGTTGTAAAACTTTTCAGTGGGTTAACGTTTAATCAAAGGTGATATATTTGGCGATAATCTTACATTTTTTCAAAAGTAATTTTTTAGTCTCCGTCACGCAGCTCCTCGGTGGGAGTTATTGTCTCCGGGGACTATTGAAAAAAAGTAATTGCTCATAATTTTATCAGCAGTTGTTCGACTTTGCACAATATGAAGAAAAGTTACATTATTTTTGAGAATGGTCATTCGGTAGTGCATCAGCAAAGTGTGGGATAAGTCGCGTAGAGCTGGTAAATATAATCTCAAAGCATTGATATATAAAGGTGAAGTGCATTTTGGTCGCGAAAAAAGTGCAAATTTTTTAGCCTTTACAGCACTTTTCAGTTGAGTAAACCACAAAACTGCTGTAGGAGTCAGGAGTCGTAGGGGCGATTCATGGAAAGCGCAGCATTCCGCAGGAAATCGCCCGTACAGGAGTTAGGAGTTAGGAGTCCAAGGCTAGTATTCAAAGTTCTCGCTCCTCAACTTGCGACATCAACAAATATTCCATCATTCTCCCCGGTGCAGATTGACTGTGGTCTATTCATTTGAAAACTGCTATAAGACTAAAAAATTAGGACGGCGACTAGACAGTTCCCAAAAAGACAAAGCTAAAATTATTCCTCCAAATGTTCGGATGTCTTTCCACACTTCCCACACTTCCCACACTTCCTTGACGCACTACCAATTATTCCTCCTAGTTTCGGAGGTCTTCTGACACTTCCCACCCTCCCCAAACTTCCTACACTTCCTTGACGCACTACCAAAACCTTGACACCTACATTCCGCACTTCAAAACGTAGTATAAAAAAGGAGACAGCTATACTGGAGACAGGAAACAGGAGAAAATCTTGATGGTCAATAGGAGTAAATTAATCAAGTATTTCTGCTTAATATTTTCCCGCAAAATTTGACCAATGAGAACGGTCAATCAGATGATTTATACACTATAAATACTTAGCTAACCACCTTTTTTCATGCTACTTTTAATGTTACATTTTGAAGTGCGGAATGTGAGTTGACAGTACAGGATACCCTCCACAACCGTACCTCAGATAGAAAAAATCTGCTAATAAAAAAACTTACTATTGGCCATCAAGTTTTTGAACACAGACCAACAGTAAGTTTTGCAAATTTTATAGCAATCCTAAATAGGTTGGGGGTAATTAAAAAGTTGAAACTCCCACCTGTTCCCTATTCCCTATTCCCTAAAAAGCAGTAAGATTTTTGCGACGAATACATTAGAGGATTGCTATATTTATCGGATTTATCTATCTATTTACTCCTTTCATCTCTGGTTTCACCACTTGAACCAAGTTCAGAATTATAAATAGCATCCAATTGTTCGCGAGCTTCTTGTACATTAACAGAGCGCATCACCAATAAAGGTTCATCAATAAAATTCCCTGATGCATCTAATAGCTCTGGATGTGGAATTCTACGAGACTGAGAATAAGAGTCTTTACTAGACCATCCTCTATTTGAAGGCAAAGATTGAGACTCAAGTCCCACCGTTACCAGACTGCGGATTAAATTACCCACAGCCAAAAAAGCAATAGTAGTGAAGGCTAATATGTAAAGCAAATGTAGCATAGTGTTCTCCTCAAGGCCAAATATCTATTCAGCAAATTTTAAAAAAAATTAAACAGTTTTTTTGGGTTTTATCTCTTTTACTCTGGAATAGTTTGATAGGCATTAATAAGTTGGAATTGTCTGATAAATGTTTCAAATCATTTCCAGAATTTAAGAGTTTTATAGCCGTACATTAACAATGATTAACTGCTAAATTGTTTTCTGATTAAATCAAAAGTTAAGCTAACCTGTTGTATTAATTCAGGCTATGAATCTCGGTTAAGACTAAATTGAATTTTGATTTTACATTCTATCTAGATTGCTCTTTGCGAAACCGCATTGCGACTTGCCAGCATTCGGTTAGTAGCTGATGCCAAGGCATAATCACTACAGTTTCTACCCCAACTTGACCTCCAGTTGCTTCAAACAGAGCTTGTGCTGTATTTACTTCCTGCTGGGCCTGCTTGACACGATTTAGTAAGTCTAATTGCTCATTGTTACTCAGAAAAGGAATTTCTTCTCTCTCTAATAATTGGCGGGAGCGATCAAACCAATACTCGAAATCTTCTAATAAGGGTTGCAGTACCGCTTTCAGTAAGTCTGGTTCTGGCAGTTTGGGGTG
Source organism: Trichodesmium sp. (assembly GCA_051439685.1). Taxonomy (GTDB): domain Bacteria; phylum Cyanobacteriota; class Cyanobacteriia; order Cyanobacteriales; family Microcoleaceae; genus Trichodesmium. The sequence continues at coordinate 447 of JBFRWR010000463.1, read as the reverse complement.
TAGCATTTTTCTAAATTATTTTTGTTATTCTAGATTTAATCTTAACACTCTTTACAATTTTTAACATTATATTTAACAAATGTTTAAACATCAGCTATCGAGATTTGAACATAAGTAGAATAAGGGTTTTCGAGCTAAAACCAGTTATCTTCTACAATTATATTCTCAATAAAACCTTATTCATTTATACATACTTAAGGTACAAAAAATGCTATTGCTAACAAAAATATTTATGACTGTTGACAAAAGTCATAAATAAAAATACAAAAGTTAAATTATCATAGACAAACTATATCGCAATATAAAAGTAATTAGGGCTTGCTGAAAAAGTCTTTTAGTAGGGTTAGGAGACAGGAGACAGGAGACAGGAGACAGGAGAAATGGGAATGAACGAAGAGGTAGGAGTAAGAATTGTCCCTTGATTTTTCTTCCCAACTCTTGCCTAAA
>JBFRWR010000462.1:0-4114 GCA_051439685.1 Trichodesmium sp. | reverse complement strand
CAAAATAAACAACAAAATATTTGTGAATTTCTAGATATTCTTTAAGTCGCAAAAGTTCCGTTGACTTACCCGCACCTCGATGTCCGGCATAAAGTTGACAAGTATTATTATCAGATAATTCAATATTAGTAGCTAAATCTTCAATAACATCTCCATCTCCTCTTACTTCCCGACAATCAACATATACCCGACTACCAGGTTGTAGAGGTTCAAAAGGTTTAAAAGCATTGAATAATCTTTTTAATAAATCTCTCTGATTTATCATCTATTAAAAATTTCCTTTTTTTATTTGGTATTATAATAATCCTAAATGATTTGTGATAATTTTTATAATAGTTAAGATTGAGGAAAAACCTTGAAAATTCTGACTCCTGACTCCTAACTACCACAAAAATATTGCAATTGAAATAGGATTGCTATAATCCTAAATGATTTGTGAAAAAAACTTTAAGGGTTTAGTCTTAAAATCACATTTGAGCTTGGGTTTGGAGACCAAACCCCTACGATATATTTAGAATTGGTATATAAACATTATTCAGTCATAAATTTACAAATTATTTCAGCAATTTCAATTTTTTTATTAGTAGCTGAAAGGTTTGCCATCTGTTAATTTGTATATATCTTCTTCCGGTTCTCGGAGAAAATCAAATGTTGGATTTGTAGTTGCTGCGTGAAGCCATTCTTGTTCGTTTATTTCGTCTAGCTGTTGTACTGCTTTGTCTCCTATTTTTTGGCTCTCCCTTTTCACAAACTTACAAAAAAAAATCTATTAATTTTGATTAAAATTCTCTTCATCACCATTCTGTTAACTCAATAAAATTAAGATAGAGGAGATGAGTAATAGTAACTTTCTCCCCAAAATTAATTAGCTTATGGAATGCTGCACCTAGAAGAAATTCCCGATCATTAATCATTGAATGGTTGTATTAGTCGAAATTTTTCTCCTACCTTACCATTCAAATATCTATCGAGATTTTCACTGAATAATTAATAATTAAATAATTATGGTTTAAAGCTTCTCCTTTTAAGAAAAAAAAGAAATAATATTTCCTTATCTTCAATTCCTTTACAGTTTTAACCAAAGGTAGTTCAATAATTAATAATTACCCCTAATGAAAACGGATAGGATTGCTGAAAAGGATTTTTTTCCTTTTTTATCCTGGAAAGGAGAGTCTTTAAACCTTATTTTTTTCGGGAATTATCAATTATCCATTATCCATTAATGAACTTAACTTTCCAAATTTTCACTCTGATAACTTTCCAATTTTGCCAAAGTTTCTGGAAATATTTTAATATCCAGATTTTCATCTTCTCGTTGAGACAAAGAACGTTTAACTTCTCCTAAATAAAGAGGTTCAGAAACACCTTTTTCTGGATGAATAATAGTTCTAATTCTAATAGTTAATTGACGATCTCCACCCAAACGACCAGGTGAAAATAAATCTCCTGCTGCTTGTTCCATAGTTGCTGCTAATTCCGATTCCGAAATAGTAGGAGAAACAGCAACTACTGTTTGAGTTCCACCATTATCATAAACTAATGTATATGGAACTGAACCTGGAATTTCTATCCGGTTAAATAATCCTAAACTTAAACCAAATAAACCAGCAGTTAAAACTCCCATAAAACCTGTTACTCCCACCAATCTAAATCTAAATCCCCATTTCAAAATAAAGGCTAAAGTTGTCAATAGAAAAAATCCAATTGTAGCAATACCAAACCATTTAGAAGCGATAAGTAATTCTGTAGTTGATAACATTTTTTCTCACTCAATCAATCTGTGAATTTACTTAATTATTGTATATTAATTAGTGGTTATTAATTTTTTATATCTTAAAAACTTTAGATGTTTAAATTATTGGGCAGATTAAATTGCCCAGATATTCAGATAAATTAGTTAATTAAATTAAAATAATATTTTTGACTAATAGACATGATTAGTATTAGAGTCTGATTAATTTCCAGACTATCTCAAATTTATTAAATCTAACACTACAAAAAAATTATGGTGGTGGTGTATAGTAATGGTAGTGGATTGTAATTATTTTTTTACGAGACGGTAGTGAGAGCATCTTGCTCCCTGTACGGACGTTGCATGCAACGTCTATTTACCATTATTATGCAGGACTACAAAAAAATTATGAATATATCACTCAAACTTGAAAAAAATCATAGCTAATAATTCTGACTCCAACTGATAGCTATAAACCAGTATTATAAATTACTAAAAAAAATAATTATTTTTTCTCCAAAAGTAAATAAGTTTTCATGCTACCTTTTCCCTTAACCTCAATTATTCCCCGTTCATTAAATTTGTATTTACTACTTAAACAGTCGTAAGTGGCCTGAGTTACTTGAATCTCTCCAGGAAGACCATGAGATTCCATACGGTGAGCTGTATTTACCGTATCTCCCCACAAATCATAAGCAAATTTCTTAGTCCCAATCACTCCAGCTTCTACAGGACCTGTATTAATCCCAATCCTAACCTGTAAAGATTTCTCAGAAACATGAGAAATTTCCTGAATTTGATTTAAAATATCAATAGCCATTTCGGCGATCGCCTCTGCATGATCATCTCTCGGTGTTGGTAGGCCACCCACAATCATATAAGCATCACCAATAGTTTTGATTTTCTCTAGTCCATATTTTTCTGCTAATTCATCAAAGGACGAGAAAATCATATTTAATAACTCTACCAGTTCAGCAGGAGATAGGTTGGCTGAAAGTTTAGTAAATCCCACTAAATCAGCAAATAAAACAGTTACTTCATTAAAACTATCAGCTATAGTTTTTTCTCCCTGTTTTAACCTTTGAGCAATTGGTTCTGGTAGAATATTCAGTAGTAATCTTTCTGACTTTTCTTGTTCCTCAGCTAGTTGCTTAAGATAAGCCCGTTCTTGGTCTCGGAGTCGTTTCTTTTCTAGACAAGCATTAATTCTCGCTTTGAGTAATACAGGATTAAAAGGTTTGGGCAAATAATCTTCTGCTCCCAACTCAATGCAACGGACTACACTATCAATATCGTCCACTGCAGAAACCATTATTACTGGAATATGGCGTAGTGCTGGGTCCTTTTTCAGCTTTTCTAAGACCTGATAACCGTTAATTTCTGGCATCATAATATCCAGTAGTACCAAGTCAAATGGCTCAGATTTCATCATTTCCAAAGCTTCAAACCCATTTTCTGCATCACTAACTGTATGGCCTTCTTTTTTGACTCGTCGAGCTAAAAGGTCTCGATTAACCTGGTTATCATCTACAACCAGCACTTTACTCCGGTCATTTTTCATGGTGTTGGGTCTTTACCTATAAGATTCTTAATCTTCTCTAATAATCTGGGAAATTCTACTGGTTTTGTATCATAATCATCACATCCAGCGGCCAAACATTTCTCTCGATCTCCGGCCATAGCATGGGCGGTCATTGCTATTACTGGAATATCTTTGGTGTCTGGATCAGCTTTAATCTTTTGAGTCGCTTGCCACCCATCCAGTATAGGTAAACTCATATCCATCAAAATTATATCTGGTGCTTCTGATGTACACATCTTCACACCCTCAGCACCATCAACAGCAATAAATACTTCAAATCCTTTACGCTTGAGACGCCTAGACAACATATCTCGGTTCATCTCATTGTCTTCTACTAAGAGAATCTTCACCATTGTTTTACCGTTTAGTAGGATAATCTTTAATTTTTTTCTTTATATGAAACTATAGAAATTTGTTATAACAGAGTTATATACCTTTTTTTTAAATAATGCTCATTATATCTACTCAATTAACTCTGGAATTTTCTGATTAAACATTATGATTATAGTTGATAAAAATATAGTCAAATATGACTAATCCTTATTTTGCAGGTGTTACTCTGACTGGGTGAACTACAACACCCTCTATCCCATAGCTAAAAGCATTTGGGACTGCTTTTCTCATTATGTTTAGAGAACCGTTCACGTCAGCATTGATTAATCCTTTGCTGGCAGTACAATACAAACCTCTTTTGATTCTTTTTCCAGAAAAACTGACTTGATTTTTTTGCCCTTTATTGTACACAGGAATCACATCATTATCTATAAAACTTGATGCGGATGTATAAGATTCTTCTGTAA
>JBFRWR010000461.1:0-3251 GCA_051439685.1 Trichodesmium sp. | reverse complement strand
ACTTAGGTTGCTGTTGTTTGAAATAGGAGTCGTTTACCCATGTTGCTTCTGTAGTAGCATCATTAAATACCTGAAATTTTTGAGTGTGCCAGACATAGTTAATTAATGCTTGGGGTAAATCTTGAGTCATTGAAATAGGTATTTGAGGTCGGTAGAAATTTTGTAGATATTGTTGATTATCAGTAGGAATAGCTATATCTACAAAATAAGTCATTGCTTCAACTATTAACTCTTGGTTTTGGAAAAGGATAAGAGCGCATTTTTGTGCCCCAGCATTTTCCATTATTAGTTGAATTAAAGTTGAGAGCAAATTTTCTAGCTTCACTTCTCCAGACAAAGTTTGAGAAACTTTAATTACTGTTGCTAGATCGAGAGTATTTTCTCTATTGGAGTGAGGACTCAGACTGTAGTTAATACTGCTGCTGAGGCTGTTTTTTTCAGAAGAGCAAACTAACAGTTTAGCAAGTAGTTGTGGGTATCGTTTTTCTAAGTCTTTGACTTTGGCGACTGCTCCCCAGTTCACATATCCATAGTATGCTTCGATCATGTAGGTTTGAGCAACTTTGGTTTTGCCCCACTCTAAATAAAATTTGGCACACAGTTCGTTTGCTAAAGCTGCTTCTTGAATATATTTGTTTTCTGTAGCAAGGGCGATCGCTTGTTCGTAAGCTTCAATAGCTGCTATGTTGTCTCTGAGTATTCTTTGTTTTTCTGCTGCTATTAAATAGTATTTGTGGGAATAGTTAGCAGGTGCGTGTTGTGCCCAAAATTTCATTTTTTCTGCGTAGACAGTCACTTGCTCTAGCATTTCTTCTCGTTCGTCAACTGCTGCACTAGGATAGAAAGCTAGTAGAGCTAGTGAACTATAAAAGTAATATACTGGAAAATAAAATAATCCTGTGACACCACCCTCAACATATTCTTCTGCTTGCAGGACATAATCTTTTGATTGCTGAAAATTTCCAAATAAATAAGATAGAATTAATTTATGAAGATAAATTTGAAATAAAGCATAGCGATCGTTAATCTTTTCATAGAAAGGAATAAATTTTTCCTCATTATAAGCTTTACCTGATAACAATTCAGGATTTTTTTCATCGCCTAGTAAATTCAGCACAGCTTGATGAGAAACCTGATTATAATAATAATTATTTTCTTGTTTAAGCTGCTTGAGAGAATTGCTATAATTTTCTATTTCTGGCTCTAGTTCATCTAGAGATATACCTGCCAAGTAAGAGTAACCACAGTAATGAAGAATATTATAACCAGCGTATTCTAAATCTCCTGTTTCTAAACCTATTTTATAAGCTTCTAGCATACAATTAAAAGTGTCACAAACATAGGTTTTCCAATGTTCTACACTATGGTAAGTTACTTGAAATACTTTGCTTTTTTGGTCTTTACTGTGAAATTTTTCTAATAGTTTACAGGCAAGTCTGCCAAATTTATACCCAGTATCTATATCTTGTTCTACAGTGCATAATAGAAAACCATAAGTAGCACAAGTAAAAGCAAAAAATGTGGAGATTCCTGAATGTAAGGATATATTGATTTGCTCACATATCATCAATGGCAATAATGCCGGATTACAAACAAATGCAATCGAAAAAAGTGCTGATAAAATGCGAAGTGCTGCTAATTTTTCTGGTTCTGACAATAACGGTAAATTAATCAGTTCAGAGATGTTTTTTCCCCTCAAGTTGGCTTTGGTTTTTTGTAAACATCTTTCAATATCTGATGGAGTTGGATTTGTCGAAAAGCTAATACCAAGAAGTGACAAAACAGATAAACCCAGAGTTAAAGCTTCTTGCAGTTTAGTCATACCAATATAGGCTTGTATTTTAATTTCATAAACTTTCATTTTATCCAACAGGTTATTAGCTTTTTCTAAGATAGTATCAACCAATTTCTCCATTGCTTCAAAATCACCATTCAAGTAGGTAGCTTCTGCCGCTGATTCATGTAGTGTCAATGTTAGTTGATATTGAGTTGACCAACTATTTTCAGTCAGTAAATTTATCCCTGTCTGAAAATAAGATATTGCTGATTTATAAGCAGTTGATACTTTAGCTTTTATTCCCGCTCTTAAATTTAAACTTGCTAACTCTTCCCTCAGCTCTATTTCTGTTATTAATTCCCGACCATAATTCAGTTGATTTACTATTTCAAATATTTTTTCTTCTCGTTCCTGAGTCCCCGTATTATCCAACAATAATCTGCCGATTTTGAGATGAGTTTCTTGCTTGTTTTGTTCGGGAATTAAACTATAAGCTGCTTGTTGCACCCGATCGTGGAGAAAATGATAAATCGGTGTTTTTAAATCTTTTATTTCTGGCAGATTATCATCCTTTTCTCCCTGATAAAATTTGTAAGTTTGATCTGTTGGTAAAATCAATCCTTCTGATAAAGCATTCCACAAATATGAGGCAGTTTCTAGCCTAGATTTTTCCGATACAATAGAGAGAGTTTCTAAGTCAAACTGATTACTTATACAAGCTGCTAATTTTAATAATTCTTGAGTTGATTGGGGTAATTTTTTAATTTGGGTTGCCATTAATTCCACCACATCTCCTGTAGCTGCCAAAATTTTAATTTCTGGCAAATTGAACAACCATTTATCCTGTTGATAATCATAAAAAATTAATTTTTCTTTGTGCAGAGACTTGATAAACTGAGTGCTAAAAAATGGATTACCTTCAGTTTTACGATAAATCTGTTCCGTCAGTAGCAGCGATTCTTCTGGAGCATAATTGATAGTATCAGCCACCAAATTATTCAGTGCTGACTGACTCAAAGGTGACAGAATTATTTGATTAACAATTGCTCCAGCTTTTTTAATTTCTTCTACAGTTAATATGAAAGGATGCCCGGCATTTACTTCATTATCTCGGTAAGCTCCAATTAATAATAAATAGTTAATCTCACTTTTTTCCATCACCAACTTCATCAACTTCAGAGAAGCTAAATCTGCCCATTGTAAGTCATCTAAAAATATTACTAATGGATGGTCAGATTGAGCAAATACAGATATAAATTTTGAGAATAATAAATTGAATCTATTTTCGGCTGCACTCGGAGATAATTCTGTGGCTGGAGGTTGTTTACCTATTAATAATTCTAATTCAGGAATTACATCAATTATTGCTTGTGCTTCTTCTCCTAATACTTCCTGTAATTTACAGGCAAATACTTGTAATTTTTCTTCCGGTTCACTGAGAATTTGTTTGACCAATTCTTGAAAAGCATTTAAC
>JBFRWR010000460.1:0-3845 GCA_051439685.1 Trichodesmium sp. | reverse complement strand
AGGGAAGAGAGGATAAGAAAATATCAAAAGAATAGGACTTACGCACTACAAAGTATTTTCGTCATTGCGACCGACAGGGTTTGCGGAGCAGTCCGGAACGGATAGCAATCTCAAATCCTAGTTTCTCCTACCTCATGCGTAAGTCCTGAAGAAGAAAGTTTTTTTGATCACGCTCTTATCCGGACATGATATAATAACGTTCCAAATAACACCCCTATATAATTTTTTAAAAGCCTGATTTTACTAATTTTCCTTAGAGAAATTGTCTTGCATGAAATTCTCAAATTCTGCCACAGAATTAACAATGATTGTTTCTAAGAACAGTTGTTTTAAGAAAGCTAAATTATCGTATTACCTAAATTAATATAGCTTTTATCTACAACTCAAACAAATAGCTGATAGCTGACTGCTGAATGCTTACTTTACTTGGACAAAACTTTCTTGAGATTCTCTTGATCAATCACCTCTGATATAATAAATATCTCCTAGAATCAAATTAACTTTTCTGCCAACAATTTCTAATTAAATAAATAGCACCTTAGCAGTGCCAGTAGTTGATAATTTATATCATGTCTTTTTGAATACCCACAATAAAAAATTGATATAGAATCCGGTTATATAATATATGTTCATAACTCGACTTTAATATAGGAGTTCCCCACACTCCCCACACTCCCCACACTTCCCACACCCCCAACTATATGGTAAGTATTCAACCGGATTTGATATGAGGGAGTAGGTAGTAGGGAACCATTTAAAATTTATTTGCAAAGTATTCCATATTCAAAAATATTTTGCCTGCAAAAGCTATATAATTTTTATTATGGTTAATTAACGAGACTTGATATTAGTCATCAAATTTTTGCCAGGAAATATTGTTATCTCAAACCTAGAAACTAAAAAATCAAAACTAGAAACTAAACCCTAATACCTAATACCATGTTAAAACGTCCTATATATCTTGACTGCAATGCCACTACTCCTGTCGATCAAAGAGTATTAAAAACAATGTTGCCCTACTTCACTGAATATTTTGGCAACCCTGCTAGTATTACTCATCAATATGGTTGGGAAGCAGAAGCAGCAGTTAAAAAAGCTAGAGAAATTTTAGCTTCAGCTATTAATGGTACTCCAGAAGAAATTGTTTTTACAAGTGGAGCAACTGAAGCTAATAATTTAGCTATCAAAGGAGTGGCAGAAGCTTACTTCAATAAAGGTAAACATATTATTACTGTCACTACAGAACATAATGCTGTTTTAGACCCTTGTGCATATTTACAAAATTTGGGATTTGAAGTTACTTATTTACCTGTTAGTACAGATGGAATTATTGATTTAACTTCCCTTAGAACTGCCTTACGTCCTGATACAATTTTAGTCTCTATTATGGCTGCCAATAATGAAATTGGTGTCTTACAACCCTTGGCAAAAATAGGAGAAATATGCAAGAAAAATTCAATCATTTTCCATACTGATGCTGCACAAGCTATTGGTAAAATTTCTCTAGATGTCAAGGCAATGAATATTGATTTACTATCATTAACTGCCCATAAAATTTACGGACCTAAAGGTATTGGTGCCCTCTATGTACGTCGTCGCGATCCTAGAGTAAAATTAGCATCTCAAATACATGGCGGTGGACACGAGCGGGGAATGCGTTCCGGCACTCTATACACGCCTCAAATAGTTGGTCTTGGTAAAGCTGTAGAAATAGCATTAGCAGAAATGGAGTCAGAGTCAGAAAGATTAACCAGGTTCCGACAACGGTTATGGGAAAAGTTGCAAACAGTGGGAAATATATTTCTCAACGGACATCCTACTCAACGTTTACCAGGAAATTTGAATGTGAGTATTGAGGGTGTGGATGCACAAGCATTGTTATTAGGTTTGCAACCAGTGGTGGCCGTTTCTTCTGGTTCTGCTTGTACTTCGGCAAAAGTTTCACCTTCTCATGTTTTGCAAGCTTTAGGGCGTTCTGAAAAATTAGCTTATTCGTCTGTGCGTTTTGGTCTGGGAAGGTTTAATACTCTAGAAGAAATAGATATAGTAGCAGAACAGGCGATCGCTACTATTACATCTTTACGTCAAGCAACTGCTCGTATTCACGAAAGAGGGAGTGAGGAGTAGGAAGTGTGGGGAGTAGCAGAACAGGCGATCGCTACTATTACATCTTTTGTCAGTTTTTTTTGTAAATGGAAGCTAGATTGCACAATCTATATCAGATAAAATTTGGGTGGTGGTGCATAGTAATGGTAGTGGATTGTAATTATTTTTGTTACGAGACACGGTAGTGGGAGCATTTTGCTCTCTGTACGGACGTTGCATGCAACTACTATTTAGGGTTTGCGCTCAAAAGTCTTATGGGTAAGGGTAGTCCTCAGTCCTCAGTCCTCAGGAGTAGTGGGAATTATAGAGGAGACAGGAGGAAGAATAGTCCTTTGATTTTTCTGCCATAATCTACCCAAAATGCTCACTTTTTCGGCTTTATCAACCAAAAAGCTGGTACTTTTTCCCGACCGAAAATTCCTAAAACCTTTATCATTCAATGCTTTGATATTTAATCAGCAAGCTCTATTTATAGTCGTTTAACTTAAGGATGAGACAAAAGGTGATAGGTTCTATCGAGAACGTTTCTAAAGATAACCTAGAGGGAGCAAGTGTTTTGAAGATTGAATTTCCGTGGTTATTGTATAGCTTAATGTCTCAATCTGAAGTTAAATAACTATACCATTACTATGCAGGACTACCAAAATTTGTACAACTTATTTTTACATAATGCCTAATTTTGAAATCTACCTCCCACACTTCCCACACCTCCCACACTCCCCACACTTCCCACACCTCCCACACTCCCCACACTCCCCACACCTCCCACACTACCCACACTCCCCACACTCCCCACACTCCCTACACCTCCCACACTCCCCACACTCCCTACACTCTGCTTTTTGTCAGCAAACCCTACTCAACCACTGCTGAAATACCTCAAACCTACCATCATCAGAATTAACAATCCGATAAATTCTCAATCGTTTTTTCTGGTGAGTTTCTGTTCGTAAAAATTCTAAACTATAACCAATTTTCTCTAAAAAACGTCGCACAATTATAATCGGACTAGAATTTTTAGCTAACCCTATTCCTAGTATCGTTTTAATTTCTGTTCGGTTTGACAAAGCTATTTTTCCTAACAGTTGTAAATCTGCATCTATATTTTTCAACTCCCGTTGTTTATCCTTTAATAATGATGGTATTTTTAATAATTCCATTACTCCGATAATTGCCCCTAATAAACAATCATTAAAATCAGGAATGAAAATATTACCTTTACCTAAATCCAACAATTTTTTTGCGACTTCCTTATCCCGCGCTCCTAAATATGCTCGCCCTACCGTCAAAAAATAATGTAATTCTAACTGTTCGTACCAACCTTCATCATCTTTTTCAACTAATTCAGTAGTTATGGGAATATTATAACGTAACATTAATTGAAATTTCCGTTGTTCCCGTTGTTTTTGAATTGGTTTTGATAATCTTTTTTTGAGTTTCTCATACTCAGATGAACTAATATTTTTCGCCGTAGCGATCGCCTCACATTCTCTCTGATAATTTTGTTTAATTACGGTAGCTATAACTTCCTGGAAATTATTAACTTCTGTGGGAGTTTCTGATAATTTTTCTGCTTCTGAATTATCGGATAAAACTTCTGTAGAAATTTCTCTAATCTGATGCCCTTCTTTTTGTAAAAATTCTAAAACAGACTCTCGATATTTATTCATTCCAGCATTAAAACGAACTGCCATTTTTGCCCAACACAAAAAAGATTCTGGCTGAAAATTTACTTCTAA
>JBFRWR010000459.1:0-3733 GCA_051439685.1 Trichodesmium sp. | reverse complement strand
GAGAATGATTTCAGAGCGTTTAACTATTAAATGGCTACGTTCTAAATAATATGGCGACAGGTATACCTAAAACAAAATGGAATGGTGATTATAATTCCACAAATAACGATACAAATCTTTCCACATTAACGAGTGAAATATCTCTCTCATATCAGGGAAAAATGCCAGAAAATGAAATTTTAGCCTTACCAACAGCAAAGGTTAAAAAAGTGCATCAAATAGGTGATGAGATTAATCAATTATATTATGGAGATAACTTACCTATTTTATTGTCATTTTTAGAAAATCAAGATATCAAAGGCAAAGTCAAACTTATTTATATCGACCCTCCTTTTGCTACTAAAAGCGTATTTCAATCCCGCTCTCAATCCAATGCTTACTCTGATTTATTAGGAGGAAGTCAATATCTAGAATTTATGCGTCAACGACTAATTATTCTCAGAGAAATTTTAGCTAATGATGGTTCTATTTATATTCATCTTGATGATAATATGGCTTTTTCTATCAAAATTATTATGGATGAAATTTTCGGTCATAAAAACTTTAGAAGCTGGATTACTCGCAAAAAATGTAATCCTAAGAATTACACTAAAAAAACTTATGGAAATATCTCAGATTTTATTTTATTTTATACAAAATCAGATGATTATATCTGGAATCGACCTTTTGAAGAATGGAAAGAAGAACGAGCAAACAAAGAATATCCGTATATTGAACCAGAAACAAATCGTCAGTATAAAAGAGTTCCTATTCATGCACCAGGAACTAGAAATGGAGAAACAGGTAAATCTTGGCGTGGTATGAATCCTCCTCCTGGTAAACATTGGCAATTTTCACCTCAAAAGTTAGATGAAATGGATGCAAAAGGAGAAATATATTGGTCTAAAAATGGTAATCCTAGACGTAAGGTTTATTTAGATAAAAGTAATGGTATTCCGGTGCAAGATATTTGGCTTGATTATCGAGATGCACATAATCAAAACATTAAAATTACAGGATATCCAACAGAGAAAAATCCAGATTTATTGAATCGAATTATCCAAGCTTCATCTAATCCTAATGATTTAATTCTTGATTGTTTTTCTGGTTCTGGAACTACATTAGCTGTTGCTTCTGAATTACGGAGAAATTGGATAGGAATTGATAATAGTTTTGAGGCTATAGAAACAATTATTAAGCGTTTAACAAAAGGATGTGAATTGATGGGAGATTTCGTTGGTCAGAGAAAATCTATAGGAAAGCAATTATCTTTGTTTGATAATTTACCATCTGCCCAAAAACATATTATTAATAATTTTTCCTTTTATGCTGTTGAATCAGTTGCTGAAGATTTGAAACAAATTATTCGTCTGTATTTTTAATTATTAAAATTGGAGTTAATTATGCCTTACATTATTACCATGGTCACTGTTGAATCTAACTACAAACTGCGTCTTATTTATTCTAATTGCAGTGAGATTATTCTAGATTTTCAACCTATTATTAACCAAGGTGGAGTTTTTGCTCCTTTATCCAATCCAGATTTTTTTCACAAGTAAAATTAGGAGAGAGTGGTAGATATATTGAGTGGAATGGAGGAATAGATTTTTGTGAAGATGCTTTATGGTTTAAAGCACATCCTAATGATAATCCATTGAGTCTTTCCACTATTGAATATGCGTAGAATTAGTTACGCAAGATAATTCTATTTATTTAGAGACAGCACAAAACAGAACAGAAGAAATCTACTGGTCATAAATTCTCTTTTCCCAGCTAACTATTTATCTAAATGACTCTGTTATTTCTTTTTTCCTTTCATTTTTGACTTTCTTTGTTTTAGCTTTTTTTGTTTTGACTTTTTCTTTTTAACTTTCGCCCTCTGCTGAGTCACCTCTGGTGGCGGACCATAATCTCCATTACTGAAATATACCCGCTCTACTATATGTTCTGCTTCTACTTCAATCCACAGACGCGCTCCGCCGGCTTGACTCCTATTGGGATCATGAGGTTGATAAACGATTTGGCAAGGTCCTTTTATTTTCAGGGCGTGGCAATAATCTTTTTTATCTCCCACTTTCACCGCAACTGCAGGATAAGCAGTTCCATTGTCTCGGTTATAGTCAATAGTCTTTCGTAGAACATGAACAAAAGTATTGCCAGAGCGTCGATTCTTGTTCCAAGTACCTTCGGGACCACGACGACCTGGTTTAATTTCTGGCATTCCCCTAGAATTAAGGGGGATCATCCAAAGTCTTCCTACTTTTTCAGCATTGAGAACTCGACCTTGATTCAGTAGCTCCCGCAATCGACCAGTGGAGATATTCAGTAAAAAAGCCGCTTGTGTAGTAGTAACTAAAGGTTCAGTAGTAGTAACTAAAGGTTCAGTCATAAGTACAACGTTGGGGTTTTTAGATTTTAGATAAAAAAAATATCTTTAATATTGGATAATTTTTAGTTTAGCATAGCAAGAAAAATCAAAAAGTGGTAAGCAGGTACACAACATGAATTACATACTTAGCCAAATCGCCCACTTCCCAATAGAGAGCAATAATGTTACTTGATAGCAATATTATTATCTGCGTTTCGGTAATTCGATATTAGTTCTTGGTAGTTGTAGATGCTCAAACTGACTATTTATTTTCTTCTGTCATGTCTAATTCCATAAATTTTATCGACTTTTCTACTATACCTTAAAAATTAGCTGAAATTAAAGCTTTTGCAAATATTGATTAATCTAGATTAGAATTGTAGAGGGTTTAATAAACCCTCTACTACTATAAAAAAGCTCAATCTAACTATTAATATGCCTAAAGTTTTTGCTGACTACAAATCCCAAGGTCATAACTGGATTACTTTGGCTACAGGAGAATATTATCCTGATATTTTAAAAGATGCTTGTGAACTCTATAAACCAGTTTTAGTTTTATTCGGACAATTACTAAAAACATCAGAATCATCAGAACGTTTATTAATACAAATATCAGAAATTCAGAGCCAATGGATGCGAATACAATTAGCTAGAGTATTTCGTAAATATGTTAGTCCTTCAACACCAGTTGAAATGTTAAAAAGAAAAACCAAAACTCAAGAAATATGTAAACAATTTGGCAAAAATTTTCGACCTATTCCAGAAGTTCAAGCAGCTTTTAATAGTCGTCCCCTTCCTGATGAGGCAATATGCGCCTTACTTTGGGAATACAAAGATAGAGGTAAAAAAGGTTATGATTTAACTGAAAGAATATTTGATTTATTTCGTTCTAGATTTCCCGAACTAGAAATTCAAGGTCCTCCACGAGCAGGTAAAGATATTTTACTAGGGAAAATATTTGCAAACTATCCTAACCCTAAACGTCCAGTTGACTTTGTAATTTATGATAGTAATAAAAAGGATATATTAGCTATTGGATTAGCTAGATATGACTCAGATAGGGGTGGTTCCCAAGAAGATGACCGCACAGGAGGTTATCATAATTGTGCAGATGAAATACTTGCTTATGCAAAAAGCCATAATCTCTCAACTAAAGTCATTTTTATTAATGATGGTCCTGGTCTACTTTTAGGTTCAATGTGGGATGATTACAGCACTCTCGAAGCAAGTGGAAATGGTAAAATTATGGTACTAACTCTGAGAATGATTTCAGAGCGTTTAACTATTAAATGGCTACGTTCTAAATAATATGGCGACAGGTATACCTAAAACAAAATGGAATGGTGATTATAATTCCACAAATAACGATACAAATCTTTCCACATT
>JBFRWR010000458.1:0-5639 GCA_051439685.1 Trichodesmium sp. | reverse complement strand
GTATATGTTGATAATTCTATAATTTTCAGTATTCAATCTCCCCTACTCCCCTACTCCCCTACTCCCCTACTCCCCTACTCCCCTACTCCCGACTATACAATAACTATTCAACCGGATTTGATATTACTGATGCACAACCAAGGGTTTTTCGCATAGGGAAAAGCTCCGCTAATAGGATTTAGGGTGTTGCTGAATGAATGCATGATTTTACAAGATTCAGGTGTTAGGAGTCAGGAGTCAGGAGTCAGGAGTCAGGAGGAGCTGAGGTGAGTTTTTTCTGTGTCTTAAAGAGGGGAAATAGGTCTAATTTACACTTTTACACTTTCTCGAAATTTCATACCCTATTTCAGCAACGCCGGATTTAGAAATGTCAAACACCTTAATGCGTAGCGCTACAAAAGTTAAGGTGGATATTTACAGGAAATTTAAGTTTTTTTCTGGCTCAATTACCTTCCTGTCTGTTGCCTACCTTTTCTATACAATACCGATGCTACCAGACATGATATAACTTGACATCTTGAAATTCAAGTTTGATAGATACTTTTACAAGTGTTGTTGAATATCATGTCCGCTGGGGCGCGTTTATGTAAATCTAAGGGTGAATATCTACAGGAAATTTAAGTTTTTTTATTGCCCTTAAGCAGGGCTTGCTGATTAAATATAAAAGTATTGACAGATAAAGCTAAGTGCCTTCTTATATACAATCCGGTTATACAGTATATGTTCATAATTCTGTCTACTCTTTCTACTCTTTCTACTCTCCATCTCTCCATCTCTCCATCTCTCCATCTGGTGCGTCTGGTGCGTCTGGTGCGTCTGGTGCGTCTCCCTACTATACAATAACTATTCAAGCGGATTCTATATTAGGTCGGGAAAAAGTACCTAGTTTTGAGCTGCTTGATACTCAAAAAGGAAAAGGAGCGGATTTTCGGCACATCGTTGGGCAAAAAAATTACTCCCCTACACTCCCCTACACTCCCCTACTCTCCTACTCCCCTACTCCCCTACTCGTGAAAAAAGACTTTTGAGCGCAAACCCTAATTATTGCTCTGCTGATTAAATCTAAAAGTTTTTATCTGTAAAGGTTATAGTCTTTTTTCATCCAGAAAAAGTGCAACAATTCTTGCTAAAACTACCAAAAAGTCAGGATTTGAGGCAGACCAAGGGTAGAAAAATCTCCGAACAATTATTTCTCTGATGTTCTCTGTCACCCCACCCTCCCTACACTTCCCACACTTCCCACCCTCCCCACACTTCCCACACTCTGCTTTTTTCAGCAAACCCTAAGTATTCCTGTCTGTTCTTCCCAGTTAAGCCTTCCCTGTTCCCTACCTTTGCTATACAATACAATACCAATGCTACCGGACATGATATAAGTTGATGAAATTGATATAAGATGACATATTTTTTTATTGGTGGATGTCCTCGTTCTGGAACTACTTTATTACAAAATATTATTTGCTCTGATAGCAAGGTTAATCCGTTAATTGGAGAAATAGGTTATCTGTATCATTTAGTGAATGCTTATAGTACAGGTAAAATAGATTTTGAGAGTCAGAGTAAATATTATTTTGCCGATCTAGGAGAACTCAGAAATTTTAGTGCTGAATTAGTCAATAAATTTTTAAAACATATTCGCAAACGTTATGTTGATTCTACTCATCTTGTTCTCAAATATCCTCTCATCGGAGAGTTATTTCCAGATATTTATGAGTTAGTAGAAGATGTGAAATTTATATTGATTATTAGAGACCCACGAGATACTATTGCCTCATTAATTAATGTCGGCAATAAAATGGCTATTCAGGGCGAAACTAGACATTTAACTCCGATGTTTACAGAAAGAAAATTATCAGAATTTCTAGAATTTTATCGCCGTGCTTATGCACCTTCCTGGAATTGTAAATATGTTGTACAGTACACTTCAGACCACTTGGCAGTAAAAGCCAGTCATTTACTCGATACAAAACGTCAGTATAAATTACAATTGTCGCTACCCAATCAACAATAACATCCTTAAATAATAAGCCTAATGACAGACCAAAACCACCGATTAAACCAAATATTGCAGTAGCAGAAGTTCCCAGTAATATTTCTCCTGCTTTTAAGCCAAAAATTACGGTGGCAGTTAACCTAAATAACTTCGGAATATAAGGACTAATAATATCATCCAATTCAGTCTCTGTTTGAGCTGATAAAATTCTCAAAAATCCTCCTGAAATTGGAGATGTACCGTAGATAATTAGTGCTACATTACCTACTATTGCTAGGCTAATAATTCCTGTAATTGTTTGATTAAATTGGGGAGAAATATAAGCTGTTAAGATTAATTGTATAATCCGAAATCCCAGTAAATATATGAACCATCCGATAGGTTGTTTAATAACTGCAATTAATTGATCATCAAGGGTTGTTTTTGTATTACGAGTTAAAGCCTCAATTCGCTTAATTACAATTATGGTTAATAATTGTTTTAAGGCTAATGTGGCGATTAAAATCAGGACTATAAAAAATATTATTCTTACTGGTATATTGAGAATTGTGAGATTTTTGATGATTTGCCAAATTGCTTCCATAATTATATGAGAAAAACTGTATCGGGTTTGGTCTCCCAACCCAAATTCATAAGGGATTTAGATACAAAACCCCTAAAATAGAATATTACAACATTAGCGCGGATTACTATAATAACTGGGTTGCCAATACCAAGGAAAATTTGATTTACATAATCCAATCCCAATCCTACTTTTAACGCTCAGTTTTTTTGTGCTTCAGGGAATGATTAGTTATTGGTTGTCTGAGAGGCGATCGCTTTTGATTGATCATTATTTTACCAACCAGCAATCTATCGGATTTCTCAAATTACCGAGGTCGAGTAATTTTGATTCTTTTCTCTTTCCTATTTCCCGACTCCCTTCTTCAAAGAACAGATATATCCACAAATTTTCCCTGACTAAAATTTCCCAATAATCTGCCATAGCAATTCTGACAAATCATCCCATCAACAGCAACAGTCGCAATTTTACCAACATTTTCATTCTCTTAAGCTCCAAAAAAAAATCGGCGCGTCAAAGGATTTTCGGTTGCATCCCCACAAAAATTCTGATATAATAAAAACTATCTGGAGTCGTTCGCCCATACGCATGACTTTTTATTCAACTAAAAATAGTATTGTTTCTTCCCTCAGAGCGAATGTTGTAGAAAATAAAATCAATCTAAAAGATATCAAATAGGTTCTATAGGTTCTATTCGCTCCCAGGAAATTTCCTAGATCGACCCGATTTGTGCGTAAGTCCTATTATATAATTAGGTTGTTGATGCCAAGCAAAATTTTATATACATATAGTGTATGTTTCTAATATAATATAAATTTGTCGCTATATATAGAGTGCATCATTCAATGAATCCCAATCCCGAACCAGAAATTAATTATTTCCAAGAATGGACTAATAGCTGTGTTGATGACCAATTAATCCACCTCAACGTTGTCCCTTTAGAAGGACAACGACCTTATGAATTTTTATTTTATTCTAATGCCATACCTCGACGCAATGATGGTCGAGTAACGAGCGAAATATTAAAAAGATACCAACATATTGAAGAAGGTGGATGGTGGTGTTCTGGAATTAATTTACTCTCAGGAGAAGAAGACCTTTGGGGTTGTTTTAAACCTAGTCAACCACGTCATAGTTACGACCAAAAAAAGGTAATTAAATATGAACATCCTCCTAAAACTCCTACCAGTTTATTTGCTCTAAAAATTCCCCTACATTTATGGCAGAAAATAGCTAGTCATTATGAATTAGAAATACTCCCAGAACATATTGATAATAATCAACCAGACTTGGGTTTTTGGGAATGGTTTATTCAGCATCCTCAAATACCTTTATGTATTACTGAAGGAGCGAAAAAAGCAGGAGCATTAATAACAGCATCTTATGTAGCTATTGCTTTGCCAGGAGTATTTGGTGGATACCGAATTTTAAGAGATGAATATGGCAACCGTATTGGCAAACAAAATTTAATTCCTCAGTTAGAAAAGCTAATTAATAATCGTCGAGAAGTTTATATTGTCTTTGACCAAGATACTAAACCTAAGACTATCAAAAATGTTAATGCTGCGATTAGAAAAACTGGATATTTGCTGACTAGAAAAGGATGTAAAGTTAAAGTAATTTCCTGGAATCCAGAATTAGGAAAAGGAGTAGATGATTTAATCGCTAATCAGGGAAAAAATGTTTTTGATGAAGCTTATGAAAAGGCATTACCTTTAGAACTTTGGAAAGCTAAATCATTTATTCGTCTCACATATCCCGTAAATTTAAGAGTTAATAGTCGCTATCTTTCAGAAGAGAATATTTTTAGTTCTTTAGGCAATAAAAATTTACAGCAATTAGATAATCTTGATTTAGCTTATAGTACAAATTTTCCAGCCAAACTTGTAGGCATAAAATCTGCTAAAGGAACTGGAAAAACTAAGTTATTAGAAAAAATAGTTGCCGAAGCTGTTGCTCGGAATCAAAAAGTTTTAGTTATTGGTCATCGGGTGCAATTAGTACAAGAATTATGTCAACGTTTTGGATTGAAATATATTACAGAAGTAGAGAAAAAATCTGACGATAAATTATTAGGTTTAGGTTTATGTATTGACTCTCTACATCCTAATTCCCAAGCAAACTTTAATCCAGAAACTTGGTCTGATGGAATCGTAATTATTGATGAAATTGAACAGGTAATTTGGCATGGTTTAAATTCCAATACTTGTCGGCAAAACAGGGTAGAAATTCTCAGATGTTTTAAAACATTAATGCAAAACGTTTTAGGAGGTGTCGGTCAAGTATTTATAGCTGATGCTGATTTAAGCGATATTTCCATAGATTATTTACAAGCTTTAGCAGGAATAAAACTAGAACCTTTTATCATTCAAAATGATTGGTTACCTGGGGAAAAAGAAGCTTGGCAAATATTTAATTATCCAGAAACAACCCCCAAAAAATTAATAGCAGATTTACACAAACATATCCGTGAAGGTGGCAAACCAATGGTTTGTTTATCCGCGCAAAAACTAACAAGTAAATGGGGAACTCGCGCCTTAGAAGCTTATTTCAAAAAACAGTTTCCCCAGTTAAAAATTTTGAGAATAGATTCGGAATCTTTAGCTGAACCAAATCATCCTGCTTATGGTTGTATTAAATCGTTAAATCAAGTCTTACAAAAATATGATATTGTCTTAGCTTCTCCCTCAATTGAAACAGGAGTTAGTATTGATATTCAAGGGCATTTTACTTCAGTTTGGGGAATTGCTCAAGGGGTACAAGGAGCAACTTCTGTTTGTCAATCTTTGGGGAGAGTTCGTGAGAATATTTCGAGATATTTATGGGTGGCAAATTCTGGTTTTAATAAGGTCGGTAATGGTTCTACTTCTATCACTTCTTTGCTCAATTCTGAAGAACGTTTAACTCAACTGAATATTAGATTATTACAACAATCGGATTTTGATAGTTTGGACGATTTAGAAGTAAATTTTCAGCCAGAATCTTTTTTGTGTTGGGCAAAAATGGCAGTTCGTTTTAATGCTGGAATGAATAAATATCGAGAGTCTGTTTTAGAATTTTTACAAAAAGAAGGGCATCAGATTA
>JBFRWR010000457.1:0-15180 GCA_051439685.1 Trichodesmium sp. | reverse complement strand
TTAGAATCTGTCTCAAGTAACCGACTTACTCAAATTTTTCTAACTGGTCTAGTCGTAACCAGATATTCGGAGTGGGTACTTTGCCAAATTTGACAAAAGCATAATCTCCTTTAGTATCAACAATTTCTCCTTGACTCTCAAATAAGTAAGGAGGAAAATTATTGTCACTAGCTTTCGCTTCTAAACTATTTTCTAGTTTTTCTCTAATAACACGAACCATGCTACCTTTTTTAATTTTGTCTGCCATATACAATTTCCATTTATTTGTTTTGATTAAATTCTAATGGTACTTAGACATTTTATGGAAGGAAAAATAGCTAAAACAGGACTCGCAAAATCTTAATTTATACATCATGTATAGGGGCAAACCGCCGTTTACCTATATTTCGAGCGTTTCCCCACACTACCATTATTTCCCTACTCCCTACTCCCTACTCCCTACTCCCTAGAAATCAGATTAACTTTGACATTGGGGACAAAAATGGGTAGACCTACCACCCAATTTAATTTTTTCTAAAGAAGTCTGACAAATTCTACATGGTTGACCACTACGATTATAAACCCAAGCTACTCCTCCATAGTTCCCATTAACTCCCTGGACATTGAGAAAGTTACTAAAAGTTGTACCCCCTGCTTCTATAGAATTTTCTAAGACTTTGAGGATGGCTATATGTAGTTGTTCTACTTGGTCTTCAGTCAAATCTTTGCACAGAGTTGTTGGTCTAATTCCACTGAGAAATAAAGCTTCATCAGCGTAAATATTACCTAACCCAGCAATAATTGTTTGGTCTAGAAGAGCTGTTTTAATTACTTTTTCTCTTTTATGGAGTTTTTTGGTAAGATATTCTATGGAAAATTCTGAGGAAAATGGTTCTGGACCTAATTTTTGCAGACCAGTAATAATTTGAGATATTTCTGTCACTGGTGGAACTACCCACATCTGGCCAAACGTTCTTTGGTCTACAAATCTTAATTCTGAGCTGGTTTGTTTTTTATTCTTTTTTGATGGATGATTAAAAAATAATCTGACTCGCGTGTGTTTGTGTAAACTTGATTCTGGCTTTACCCATAATAGTTGGCCTGTCATCCGCAGATGTACTCCTAACCAACCATGTTGATTTTGGTTAGCTTGAGTAATGTCTGGTACTTCTTCACCCCATTTGTAGAGTTGGGCTAATAAATATTTACCTCGCCGATGCCATTGGGCGATCGCTTTTCCTGTTAATCCATGGTCAAAATCTACTATAGAAATAGGGTGAGCAACTGTGCGTTTCAGCAACACTTCCCCACCCAATATTTCTTGATTGAGAGTCAGTTGATTTAGACCTCGTTTTACTATTTCTACTTCTGGCAGTTCTGGCACAGTGCTAACTAATTTCCTACAGCTTTCTTATTATATAGATACTGGGAAAAATTTTATAGTTAAGCATTTACCTGAACCAAATTTTTGCCTATTTTTTCTTTGTTATTGAGAATTACTAAACTGACGTGATTAGTTAATACTAAACTGTTGGTAATTATACCTCTGCCACTTCATCCATGCCAAAGTTATTAGTGTTAACGCCACTTGCACTACCACTAAAACCTGTGTAGTTTACTTTGTCAAAGCGAACGATAACTGGGTACTTAATACCACTTTTGTCAACGGAAGCAACTGTACCAACTTCGTTAAACCAGTAGGATTCTTTGCGTAAAATCCGAACTTTAGAACCACGTTGAACCATGAAATTTTTTCCCTTTATAGTATGGTAAAACTGCAATCCCATCCTATCTGTTTTAGGTCTAATTTTTTTTTAAGTTTTGTTGCAACAAAACTAATTGATCCAAGATACCTGAATAAAATGGGCAGGGCGGCCCCACAAATCTTCAGTCACAGAAATATTTACCACTCTCAGGTTAAAAGGAATAGAAGTTGTTAAATATTTTTGAGCTAAACTACCCAACTCAGGGGCTATTTGAGTAGCTGCTGTAGCTGCTATGCCAAAACCTAAAAGTTGTTCTATGGGCCTCCGGGGCAAAAGCATATTTATACCTAGAGCGAATCCAGCAGTTAGGGTCATTGCCACTGATAAGTTAGTCCCACATCTAGGATGTACTGCTAAATTCCATTCTCCAGAGGTAATTCGCTGTAGTGCTGTTTCTACAGCTTGATTTAGTTGAGATGGATTTACTGTACCATACAGGTAAAATCCTTGTGGTGTAGACATTCCGCCAATTGATTCATCAGAAAATTTTCGATTTTCCGAGTTTGCTAATTCACTAAGTACCCAAACTGTGGCGTGTTCTAAAGCATGAACTTGTCTAATTGTCAATATTTCTTTTACACCAGGAATAAATTCTAGTTCTTTGAGAAAATTAGTATCTTGTTGATGATCAGGACGAAAGTCAAAGGGAAACTGATAAGTATCAGAGGAAGTGGAGCTGTTTACTGTCATAGTATTTCTGTAACTTTTTTAAAGTTGTATATTTTTATATTTAATATTTTTCCAAAAATATCTAATTCTTAGTCGGTAAAACTATTGTAACGCAGAAATATAGCCTGCTAAATGTACATCACCGAGAGCGGAAAGTCTGTATTTTGTGTGACCAATTACAGGATATTTCGGACTAATATTGTAAGCATTCAGCCGTCAGCTATCAGCTATCAGCTATGAGTTATCAAAGGAGAATCAAAAGTTACGCTAATAAAATTAGTCATCAGCTCACTTTATAAATTTAGTAGTTATTACTTTTAAAAGCTAAATGTGAAAGCATTTATATTATGTCCGTTGGTATCGTTTGTGTAAAAGCCCTGGAAATATCTACCTTATCTAAAATTTTTCCTTTTCTTGTAGGGGCGATTAGCGACACGCCCCTACTTCTTCCTTCTTCCTTAACTTTCCCAGACAAGAGCGATGCTACCGGACATGATATTACTAGGAAAAGCTGAAAGCTAATGGCTGAATGCTTACATTCTATTGTTTCTAGTTTAAATTTAGATTTGATTCAAAATAATATTTTCTTGCCTAAATTCCTAATCAAAATCAATCCAGAAAAACTGGCATTAATTAAAACTTGTTCTAGTATTCTTTAGTTCCCATCAAATTAAATTCTTTAAACTACTTGTTTGTAGAAAATCAACTATTGTGTATCTTCTTGTCTTTGACCATTACGAAATACTCCTGGAAATCTCTTTCCTTCAGCATCAATAATAATCCCTACACCATGAGGTATCCCACCTCTAAGTTCACCTTCATAGCGAATGCCATTCGGATATGTACAACTTCCGTCACCATCTAGTGCTGCGTTATAAAATTCTCCTTGACAGCGTATACCATCAGCACGAGTAAAAACTCCAGGACCAAAAGGCACTCCAGCAAAAAATTCTCCCTCAAAGCGATCGCCATTAGCATAAATAAATTGGCCTTGACCAGTTGGCTGACTGCTAATTGCACTACTAGATAGATTCTCTACTAGATTAAAATCTCCGACAAAGCGATCGCCATTCTCAAAAATAATTGTCCCAGACCTAATTTGTCCATTTTGAAATACTCCTGTCACCCTAGCGTCATTAGAGAAAATAAAAGTTCCTTGTCCATTAGGCAGACCATTGCGAAACTGTCCTTCATAGCGATCGCGATTAGAATAAACGTATAAACCACTACCTTGTGGTCTTCCATTTACAAAATCTCCTGCATAATTATCTCCATTCGGATAATTACACTTAACTCTACCAGTAGGAGGATTACCTTCACACACAGGGGCTTCTGTTTGTTCTTGTGCCATGGAAAGCGTTGGATGCCACATCAAGGCTGTGTATCCTAAA
This sequence comes from Trichodesmium sp., assembly GCA_051439685.1. Classification (GTDB taxonomy): domain Bacteria; phylum Cyanobacteriota; class Cyanobacteriia; order Cyanobacteriales; family Microcoleaceae; genus Trichodesmium. Next base: position 11,375 of record JBFRWR010000457.1, on the reverse strand, counting down.
CAAGAACCTGTTAATATTGCTATTCCTAATTTTTTTATTGATAGGAGCATGGCAGATATCAAGCTATTTATTTTATTTATAAAGTTTCTATTATTCCTGACTTCATTATAATACTCCCCTCTGAATCTTTAGGAGTCTTTAGACATTTAATCACAATTGCTTAAACTGAATTATAAGTAGTTATTGGTTCTATTTTTCTTCAGTAGTTGCTGGTTTACTTCCTACCTCTTTAGAAATTTCGACACCACTTTGCTCAAAAACTACAACTGGGTCAGCTCCTAATTTCAAGTCAACCCGTTTGACTAATACTTTGCCATTAGCCAATCGTTGTCCAATTTTTACATATCTACTTGTAGGTTCCGTAGGTACTTTAACAATAATCTGCTTTTCATGTCCTACTAGCACCACTCCACTAACTTCTATCCCATCAGCAATAGTAGTATCTGGTGGTGGGGGTGGTGGTGGGGGTGGAGCTGGTGGTGGCGGTGGTGGTGGGGGAAAACCAGGCCCTCTCCATTGAGGAGGTGGACTTGCTTCTATCGGTAATTCAGGTAGACTTGGTACTTGCTGAGTAGATGAACTTGGTAGGGTTGGGGGTTGTGGAGGTGCGGGTTTGCTTGGTACTTCAGGATTAGCTTTAGCTGTTTGATTATTATTTGGGGTTGCAGTCCTTGAGCCAGTTCCTGTAGTTGTATTTGTACCTGTAGTTGTATTTGTACCTGTAGTGTCTGAGCCAGTTTTTGTATCAGTTCCTACTGTTTCTCCTGTTTGTCTATTTGTACCTGATGGAGATAATGGTGTTCTTTGACCTTGGTTTGTAGTTTGTTGATTATTTCCCCTGGGGGGTTGACTACCTCGGCCACCACCAGGCGGCTGCCTAATTGGACTTGGTTGTGGTGTCACCCAAGAAGAAGGAGCTTGAGATTCTGGTAAATTAGGAATAGTTGGTACTTGTTGACTCCTTAGTTCAGGAAGTTGAGTAAATAGGGAATCATCTTCATTTGCATTCTGACGGGGTACTGGGATACTTGGTATACCAGAAAAAGGGTCATTTGTAACTGAAACTGAGGGCAGAGAAGTTGGTGATTCAGTGGTAGTATTAGTTTGAACTTCTCGTTTCAGGGATTGAGTTCTTTCATTCGCATCTGTAGACCGAATTAAATCGTTGGCTGTGGAAGTTTGGGACTTCTGAGGAACATCGGGAGACGGAAAAGGTTCATCGGTTGGTGTGGGAGAAGGAGACTCAGGAGCTTCTACTTTTGCGGTAGGGGAGGCTTCTGGAGTATTGGCGGTAGAACTATCTTCATTATTAATAAATGGTAGAGAGTCACATCCACTTATCCACAGAGATAAAATACCTGCTCCTGTTGTTAATAAAAGTTTACGCATTGCTGATTCTGAAAAGCCTAATAATCCAAAGGATAGCAAGAATTTTGCTCAATCGTAATCTATTAATGAGTAAATTAACAACCACGTTCTATAAATACGGAGTCTCTAGGTGCAAATGGGGAAATCGGAGATAATGGCCTTCTGCGTCTTGGTCTGGCTAGTTCTAAACTCTGGTCATTTGGTACTATTCTTCTGGCATTTTGTCGCCAAGCTACGGGGGCTTTACTTTCAGGTAGAGTAGGTAGACTTGGTAATTGTTGGCCTTGTACTTCTGGAAGTTGGCCAACTGATGTTTCTTCTGGTGTTAGTTCTGGGACAGGGATTTGAGGAACAATGGAAAATGGGTCTTTACCTGTGGGCACTAATATTGTTTCAGAAGATACTGTGGTATTGTCTGATTGATTACTTAGATTTTGCTTGAGGAATTTTTCTCTTTCTTCTGGATCGGTAGACTTGATTAAGTTAGAGATTGTATTGGACTTTTCTGGTACTTCTACTGATGGGATACTGGATGAGGATGTTGAATCAGAAGATGGAGGGGGTGAAACTTGAGCCAGAATTTGCTGAGAAAAACTGCCTGAGTTAGATAATTTGATCCCTTGCATTTTTTCGTCGTTAACTGCTATAGATTCACATCTAAGTATCCAGAAAGCTAATATTCCTATACTGATGAAATAGAAAAGTTTGCTCATTTTTTGTTCAGTTTGAGAATAATTTATCAAGTCAATGTTATGGCGCTACGCGAAGCGTGAATAGGGAATAGGGAATAGGGAATAGGCAATAGTATATTATTACAGTGTGCCAGGATTTAGAAATGTCCTAACCTTAATGGGTAGTCCTATATAATTATTGTTACGTCATCAATGGTAGATAACTATTTTATAAATCAATCTTTTTGAAGAATTTCAGGAGATTTATTTATTATAGTTTCTCAGTCAAATATTAGTTTTTTTTCAAAGTTATACCAAATTTTAAAATGGCAGTTACATCTGAATTTTTGATTTATGCCTACTGAACTAACACTGCTTAAATGGTGCAATAGTAGGGGCGGGTTTATAACTAATGGATAATTAATAATTAATAATTAATAATTAATAATTAATAATTAATAATTACTAGAGAGTACAAAGTTCTTATACAAAACTCAGAACTTACGCAAAGCATCTATAAATTGCCCCTACATATAACGTCTGTGCGTCAGTCCTGAAAATATTTACTTTCGAGATTAAAAGCATTACTGCAAAAGGTTTACCGAAATAATTAATAATTAAACAATTAAATAATTAGATAATTCAGGTTTAAAGGCTCCCCTTTCCAGGGAAAAAAAATAAATCTTTCTAAAAGGGAGAGGTAATTATCAATTATTCATTATCCATTATCCGTTATCAATTCTCCATTATCAATTATCAATTATCAATTATCCATTAATGAAAGCATCTACAATCCTAAATAGAGAGTTTCTCAGAAAGAGACTACTCAAAGCCTTAGCTAGTAATACTTATTCTCAGAACTTTCCACTGTCTAGTTAATAATTAATTAACTCTGGTTAAAACTGAGAGATAGTACGCAAGTACGCAAATATTCTCTCATTATTCATTAATTTCCACCCCACCTTCATGTAGACTCATTAGTTATGTCAGTCCACTACAATAAAAAAAATATAAATTCGATAAATTCTAGAAATTTAACCTTTTTTCCTCTTTTTTTATGTTTTCCTTTCACCTGTTCCCAGTTAAGTGTTCCCTCTTCCCTGTGTCGTGACTGTAGCAATATTTTATGAAATTGGTATTATTGATCAAAAAAATCAAATCATCCTTAGATTTTTTATTCTTAATCATATCAATAAAATCATTTTTATAGTAGATTTTAAAATATTTGACAGTATAATTAAAATCTTATTAAATTATTGTTTAAATTGGATTAAAAAGATTATCTAACCTAGATTTTCAGAAAATAAGTTTAACTGATATAAAATCTATAAAAAAAGTTGCTGAAGTATAGTATTTTAGAATCAGTTCTTATCAAACCGAGATGAGTAATAAAAGGTAAAAAATTATGCAAAAAAGTTCTATATCTCCGGTTGTACTAATTATTCTAGATGGTTGGGGTTATCGACCAGATACAGATGGAAATGCTATTGCTATGGGTGAAACTCCTGTCATGGATAGTCTTTGGCAAGCATATCCGAAAACTTTGATTCAAGCTTCTGGAAAAGCAGTAGGTTTACCGGAAGGTCAAATGGGTAACTCAGAAGTTGGTCACTTAAATATTGGAGCAGGACGAGTTGTACCCCAGGAGTTAGTGAGAATTTCTGATGCTGTAGAAGATGGCTCAATTGCAGAAAATACAGCAATTCAAAAAATTTGTCAGGATGTAATAGAGCGTAATTCTAAACTACACTTAGTAGGTTTATGTTCGCCTGGAGGGGTTCATTCCCATGTAAACCATCTATTAGGTTTACTGGATATAGCTAAAGCTAAAGGAATTTCTGATGTTTGTATTCACGCTATTACAGATGGACGGGATACAAATCCTAAGTCAGGAGTTCAGGTACTTAAACAAATAGAATATCATACTAATCAAATTGGTGTAGGCAGAATTGCTACAGTTAGTGGTCGTTACTATGCTATGGATCGGGATCAACGATGGGACAGAATTCAAAAAGCTTATGATGTAATGACTAAAGATGGTTATGGAATAGGTCGTTCTGCTTCTAATTTATTACAACAGTCTTATACTGAAGGTATAACAGATGAGTTTGTCATCCCAGTTAGAGTAGCTCCTGGAGCTGTAGAACCAGGAGATGGTGTAATTTTCTTTAATTTTCGCCCAGATCGTGCCCGTCAATTAACTCAAGCTTTTGTCGAGCCACAATTTAATAAATTTGAGCGTGAGCAAATTCTACCATTGACATTTTTAACTTTCACTCAGTATGATCCTAATTTTCCAGTTTTAGTCGCTTTTGAACCTCAAAACTTGAATAATATTCTCGGAGAGGTAATTTCTCAAAATGGTCTACGTCAGTTTCGGACAGCAGAAACAGAAAAGTATGCTCATGTAACTTACTTTTTTAATGGGGGTTTAGAACAACCATTTGAAGGAGAAGACCGAGAATTGATTCAAAGTCCAATGGTAGCTCATTATGATGAAGCTCCAGAAATGTCTGCGGTAGATGTGACAGAAGCAGCGATCGGCGCAGTGGAAAAACAGATATATTCCCTAATAGTTATTAATTATGCTAATCCTGATATGGTAGGTCATACTGGAGTTATGGATGCTGCCGTCAATGCAATTAAAACAGTTGACCATTGTTTAGGAAAACTTTTAGAGAGTATTAGTAGAGTAGGTGGTACAGCAATTATTATTGCTGACCATGGAAATGCAGAATATATGTGGGATGAACAAGGAAGTCCTTGGACAGCTCACACGATTAACCCGGTACCATTTATCCTGGTAGAGGGTGAAGGACGGAAAATTCCTGCTCATGGTGCGGAAGTACCTCTACGAGAAAATGGTTGTTTGGCAGATATTGCACCAACTATTTTGGAAATTTTAAATTTGCCTCAACCTCCAGAAATGACTGGAAACTCAATGATTGATAAGGCAGAGTATGATGTAAAAGAAAATCGTACTCCTATGCGAGTTGGTTTATAACCTGGCTCTAGAATAAATATTAAGTTAAATTTGGGAAATTTTTAATCAATTAGAAAACTATGAATGTTACTCAACTCGCAGAAATTATTTGGATTATATCAGCTATAGGTATTGTTGTATTTGTTTTATTACATAGTCCTAAAGGTGATGGGATAGGTGGAATTGGTGGACAAGCTCAATTATTTACTAGCACTAAGAGTGCTGAAATAACTTTGAATCGGATTACTTGGACTTTTGCTGTATTATTTATGGGTCTAACTGTGCTTCTGAGTGCAGGATGGCTACCGAGTAATTAATAATTGATAATTGATAATTAATAATTAATAATTCTGGAGAGGACAAAGTTATTCATTTAGAGTTGATAACCTTGCACTCTCTAAAAGCGTAATCTAGTAATAGTTATTTCCAAAACTTGGCACTGTCTAGTAATAATTAATTATTAAATAATTGAGGTTGAAAGCCGACTCTTTCTATCTAAAATTAAGTGATTTCCCAGTAATTTTGTCTGGGAAATTAGTTAATAGATTTTATTATTTTTAGGACTTACGCAAAGAAACCCGGTTGCTAGGATAAATCGTTATTTTTAATAAAAGAGAGCTACGAGAAACCGGGTTTGGGGGGTTCTCCTGCGTAAGTTCTGATTTTATTCGAGTTTAAGAAACTTTTCTAAGCTATTAATTAAAGATGGAGGCCAGCGACGCACATTGGCTACCCAGTCAAGGTCTTGATAACGGGAATCTAATCCTACAGCAGCTACCCAGTTACTCTCAGCTTCTCCCTGTTTGCCTTCTTCCCAGAGACAAGCAGTTAAAGCAGCACGCATATCAGCAAAGTTAGGATATTTACGGACAAGACTTTTCATTGTTTGTACTGCCTTCTGAGGTTGTCCATTTTCATAAAGTGCTAGAGAATAATTGGCACGAGCAAAAGCATATTCGGGAGCTAATTCAGTAGCTTTTTGATAGTCATTGATAGCTTTTTCCCATTCTCCTAATCCTGCTTCTGCATTACCACGGTTATTATAAGCAACTGGGTCTTCTGGGTCTAATTTGATAACTTGATTATAATCAGCGATCGCCTCTGACCATTTTTTGAGTCTTTCATAGGCAATACCACGGTTAAGATAAGGATCGGGAGCGTCTGGTACAATTTCTATAGCTTTTTGATAGTCAGAAATTGCTGCTTCGATTTTATTTTGGCTCAGTCTGATATTGCCTCTATTACTCCAGAGAGCAGGGTTATCTGGATATTTTTCGATTATTTTAGTCCATAATTGTTCTGCATTAGCAAAATCACCGTTATTACTAGCATTGAAAGCTTGATTAAATAGATTATCTAATTCTTCTAACTGAGTAGGGGTAATATTTTGTGGTTCTGTTGCGGCAATTACATTTAATGGGTTGCTCAACCAACAGATGGATAATAAAATAACTGTGATGAAAAGTTTTTGAATAAAGTTAAACATCTTTAATAATTTAATTTATTAGTTAAACCAGTATTTTGATAATTTATTCAGGGAATATTTCAAGATTTTAGCGTTGATTGGTTCTAAAGACAATATCCTTTAAGATAATTGTAGTGTTGGTCTTTACCAAATATCTAAGCAGTAATATCAAATCTGGTAACATTAGACCTCTCCAGAAAATAAACTTGCTCTTTATTTAAGATAAGCTAGAGTTGTAAAATTCACTGAACAAATCATTTTTCATATTTTTTTCGTGAAAATATATTTCCTGTTTCCTGTTCCCTATTCCATACTAGCCACAAAAAGTCTATATCTTTTTCGGAGATATCTATTAGTATAATTTAGTTTTAAGGAATGATTTGTTGATATTTTCAAGTAGAATAGCCTTTTTTTCCTACTTTAAGAATATGAATTAGGCGTTGTTCAATAATTGATAATTGATAATTACCTCTCCCTAAAAGGAATAGGATTGAATAAAAGGAAAATAAATTCATTGTTTCTCCTTTGAAAATACTATATCTAAGAATGGTAAAAATTTGTAGGGGCGGGTTCCACATTAAATTAACGAGTTTAACCATTATATCAAATAAACTCACCTCAAAATAAATACTTATGTTGGAGAAGCAAAATCTTAACTGGGAGCCATAACCCATCAAACATACCGAATCTTAAACAGTCTAGCTATCTTCATCTTTGGTTTACAAACACTCTCTTAAATAGGAATTAGCACAATCTTAAATTTCCAGTAGTAGAGTAGTCAGGAAATAGAATAATTAAGTATATTTAGAGATATATGAGAACATAAATTTTTGCGTTTTAATCTTGCTAAATAATCTTTGAAAAGAAAAAGTTTTTTTTCACTCTTTACTCTGGTTATGTAAGTTTTATTGATAAATCAACCTCAAGATTTTTACAAATATTTCCTAACTGATGAAGTGATACAAAATGAATAAATATTTGCTACAAATATCTGTTTTGTTCTAATAGTTATTAGTCAATATAAATACCTATTATTATCAATTCATTTTTTACTAAATTACAACAGATTTCGTCTGAGTAAGGTACACTTGTGACAGGCAAGATGCCTATCCTACAACTCTCACATCTGATTCTGCTATATTTAATAATTTAGACAAAAGCTGTGAATTTAACTACTAGAATTATTAATGCAAAAATCCCTTTTGCTCCAGGTTTACAACAGATTTATCTAGATGCTACTGACAAGATTGAGCAAATTATCCCTATGGCTGAGGAATCTTTATCAGATTCATACACTAATATTGATGTTGAAGAAAACTGGGTTTCTCTTGGTGGAGTTGACTTACAAATTAATGGTGGTTTAGGTTTACCTTTTCCTGAAGTAGATGAAACTTCAGAAATTAAAATACAGGAAATTTCTCAATATTTATGGCATCAAGGAATAGATGCTTTTTTGCCTACTATTGTCACAACCTCAATAGATAATATTCAGCGATCGCTCCGAATCTTCCATAATTTGGCCTCTCAACCTCTACAGTCACAAACAGCCAAAATATTGGGCGTACATTTAGAGGGGCCGTTTCTCAATCCAGAAAAGCGGGGCGCTCATCCTCAAGAATTTTTATTACCATTAACTCTAGAAAATGTCAAACAAGTAGTCGGCGATTATGCTCAGACAGTTAAAATAATTACTTTAGCTCCAGAATTAGATACTACAGAAACAGTAATTCCCTACTTAAAAAATCTAGGAATTACAGTTAGTTTAGGACATTCTCAAGCTACAGCAAATCAAGCAGAAACAGCTTTTAAGTTAGGAGCTTCAATGGTGACTCATGCTTTTAATGCGATGCCGAGTTTACATCATCGAAAACCAGGTTTGTTAGGAGCAGCAATTACAAATTCGGAGGTTATGTGTGGTTTAATTGCTGATGGTAATCATGTCTGTTCAACAATGATTGAAATTTTGTTGAAAGCGAGTCAATATCAGCAGGGAATATTTTTAGTTAGTGATGCTTTAGCACCTTTAGGATTACCTGATGGAATTTATCCTTGGGATAGTAGAGAAATAGTAGTTAAAAATGGTACGGTGAAATTACAAGATGGAACATTAGCAGGAACAACTTTATCTTTATTAGTAGGAGTTAAAAATTTGGTTAAATGGGGAATTTGTGATGTTGAAACTGGAATTTATTTAGGAACTATTGCACCTCGGAAAGCTTTAGGAATGGATAGCGAAATGGTTGGTAAGTCGGGGAAAGATTTATTAAGATGGCAAGTCAATAATGCAGAGGAAAGCTCTGGAAAGTCTGTAGAAATAGAGTTAAGTTGGCAAAGAATATTTGGAGATTAGTTAGTGGCAGTTCTCAAAAAATTATTATGGAAATTTAGAGAGAAATAGACATATCGGAAAAAGATATAGCAATCCGCGTATAGGTTGTGGGTAATTAAAAAGTAAATAAAAGAGTTAAAACTCCCACCTGTTTGCATTTAAGTGTACCCTATTCCCTAAAAAGCAGTAAGATTTTTGCCACGAATATATTAGAGGATTGCTATATCAAATTTTTACACATAGTAGAGAACAGGGAATATATTCTAGGAAAAATCCACAAATGTCTTCCCAAACTTTTCGATCTTTTTCTACTCTACTAAATTAACTTATTATATTAATCTTTCTATTTTCCTAATTTATAACCCATTATACTCATGCTTAATCACCTTTTCTCTAACTGGAGGTTCTCCATCTGTACCAATTTGAAAACCTCTAGGTGTAACGCTGTAATTATGATATTTATTACTACCATCGAAGCGATCGCCACGTTTTGTTGCTGGCATTTTCGACCGTTCTGTACCATCAAAATTACTAACAATCATTTGATAACTAGCTTCACCTAAACAGATATTTATATGATGATTTTCTGTTCGATAATATGCTTCTTCTTGCATCGAACCACAATTAGGTCTATATTTGCTTCTATTTCTCTGTGCTGTAGCTGGTAAGGCGATCGTATTAATTATTAAAAAGCTAATTAGCAACCCACTTTTGATAGCTAAATCACCCTGATTCATGTTTGAAACTCCTATATATTTGGTTAAATAAGCGGTCAGAACCCAACAATCAGTCAGATTAATTTTCTAATATTTAGAAGGAGATTTCAACCTCTCCTAAATTATCGTTTATAGAAAAACCCTAAGCTGCTAAAATCTCTTAATGTAGTTCATCCGCTAGGAAATGCTAAAAGCTGATAGCTAGTTAAACTAATTAGAGTTTGCTGAAAAAAGCAGAGTGCAGGGAGTGTGGGGAGTGTGGGGAGGGTGGGGAGACAGAGAACATCGGAGAAATAATTGTTCGGAGATTTTTCTACCCTTGGTTTGCCTAAAATCCTGACTTTTTGATAGTTTGAGCAAGAATTGTTGCACTTTTTCTGGATGAAAAAAGACTATAATCTTTACAGATAAAGACTTTTAGATTTAATCAGCAGAGCAATAATTAAACAAAATTAGATTTGTTAAAAGATATGTTGAATTTACCATAAAAATTAACTATATGAATTAAGCAAAAATCAAACAATTTGAAAATTAATTATTTTCAGAAAAAGCCTCAATATCTAACAATTCTTTCTCAGATAAAGGCTCTGTAATTAGCTGAATTTTAAAACATTCCATAGCTGCTTTAACTAACGCTTCAATAATCTGATTAATCAAATCTGCTCTGCTATTATTTGCAGATAACAAAGATGTATAAATATGAGCAACTCCCCTAGATGTTTGAGAATTAAAAACATAATTAAAAAACTCAAAATCAGGTGCTAAAATCATAGAACCATGTTGTAAAATTGCCCCATTTTTTCTCAGTTGGGCACTACCAATTAATTTAGCCCCATTAGGTAAAATTAAATCTGCCCCCGTAGCTGTTCCGAAACAGTTAGGATTATGGATATATCCTCTTCCCGCAGTACCATAAGATAACTCAACACCAAGCGATCGCCACCCCTGGATTAAAAATTCACAAATAGCTCGATAAGATTCCATCCGACTGCCAGTCAAACCAGAAGTTATGAGACTATAAGTTAAATCTCCTTGATGCAAAACCGCCCTCCCACCAGTAGGACGACGGACAATATCTACAGGTTTGTTTTGCCTGGTTAGATGTTGCCAATGTTCAGGATAACGTCGTTGATGGTATCCGAGAGAAATAGCAATAGGTTCCCAGGTGTAAAAACGGAGAGTCGGTGGAATTTTTCCTTGAAGATGTTGATCTAACAACCATTTATCTATTGCCATTTGTAATTTTCCGGTTGTTGTCAGCAAGGGAATAAGTCGCCAAAACATTTTAAGTCAATTTCCGTAACTTTATCGCTCCAAAAATATGAAATACTAAAATTTTTACCGAATAATTTAAAGCCTCTCTTTTAAAGGGGAGGCTTTTTACTTTAATTTTTGAATTAATAATTATTAACTATTAACAATCAACTCTTAATTGTTAATTATTAACTATTAAGAGTTGATTATTGGGTAAATGCTTGCCCACTATCAAGATATTTAGCAACCCCAAATTAGACTCTTACAGCGTATATTGCTCCAATATTGCTACTGCGAGGCAAACGAGAAAAAATGGCAAAACCTTCTTGACGCAAATAATCAGCTAATTTCTCAGGTCCTTTGTAATGCCATTCCATCATAATTACTTTTATTCGATTTAGTTGTCCTTTTGCCACTAAAGAATCAAATATTTCATATTCAGAACCTTCACAGTCAATCTTAGCAATAATATCCATATCTGGGTACTGAGAAATTATTGAACTTAGCTCTTCACCGATTGGTTTTAAACTAATCTCTTCTGTCGGTAAAGATTGATTTTCCAGATTTTTTCTGCGACTTTCTGTCACTC
>JBFRWR010000456.1:0-17025 GCA_051439685.1 Trichodesmium sp. | reverse complement strand
CGCCTTGAAGCCTCCCCTTGGATAGGGGAAAAAAAGTGCTCTTGAATTTCCCGATATTCAATTCCGTAACGGTTAAAACCATCTTGTAATTATCAATTATCCATTATCAATTATCAATTAATGAACTGTTGCCAGATGAGCTGTGCCCTAAAAAGCAGTAAAATTTTTGACAGAAATAAAATAGGATTGCTATAACTAATAACTAATAATTGAAATGACCCACTCAACAGACATTACTACCTTGGCACGTTTGTTAGCTGCCGACTTTAGTAATCAACAACAAGCTTTTGATAACCCACCCCTCTTTGCTCACATTCGGGTCTGTATGCGTCCACTGCCATATGAACTACTGGATGGACTTAGCCTTTATTTAGAGCAAGCTTATGACATTACCCTCAACAAGCCCTATAGAGTCCGAATCCTGAAATTAGTTCCTGCAGAAGACCATATAGATATTGAAAACTACGCCATAGACGAAGAAAAAGCATTTTATGGAGCTTCCCGCGACCCTCAACGCCTAGAAAACTTTAAAAAAGAACAAATTAAAAAACTTCCTGGCTGCAACTTTATTACAAAATGGACAGGTAATAGTTTTAGAGGTGAGGTAGAACCAGGAAAAGGCTGTACTGTAGTTCGGAAAGGTAAGACAACCTATTTAGACAGTCATTTTGAGATAGATCAACATAAATTTATTAGCCATGATAAAGGATTTGACCCAGAAACAGATAAACAAGTATGGGGAGCGATCGCCGGACCTTTTGAATTTGTGCGTTGGGCTAGTTTTGCGGATGAAGTTACAATCTAACTTTTTTGATAACCCTAATTTGATGTAGACCCTACCTGGACTTGTAGGCAAAAATTGATCAAGCTTTTAACCTTCTACTTTTGGCTTGACAAAATTCCTATTTCTGCATTTTTTACAGCTAGATTTGGTCAAGTATGTAAAAAATCTTTGATTTAATCAGAGAGTGTCAAAAAGTGCGAATAACTGGTAAATTAACCGAATATGAGTAAGCAAGATTCAAAGTAAATTTATGAAAGTCCTGGTAATTGGTGGCGATGGCTATTGCGGTTGGGCAACCGCTCTTTATCTTTCTAATAAAGGTTATGAAGTAGGTATCCTAGATAGTATGGTTCGGCGACACTGGGATATGCAGCTTCAAGTCGAAACCCTGACACCTATTGCCCCCATCCAACAACGCATCCAACGTTGGAAAGACCTAAGTGGCAAAAAAATTGACCTGTATGTAGGAGACATCACCAACTACGACTTCCTGAGTAAAACACTACGTCAGTTTGAACCGGAATCTATAGTCCACTTTGGTGAGCAGCGTTCTGCTCCTTTTTCTATGATTGACCGGGAACATTCTGTTATGACTCAGGTTAATAATGTTGTTGGTACTCTCAATATTCTCTATGCAATGAAAGAGGATTTTCCAGACTCCCACTTGGTTAAATTAGGAACAATGGGAGAATATGGTACTCCTAATATAGATATTGAAGAAGGCTATATTACTATTGAACATAATGGGCGTAAAGATACTCTACCCTATCCTAAACAACCAGGGTCTTTCTATCATCTCAGTAAAGTTCACGATAGCCACAATATTCATTTTGCCTGTAAAATTTGGGGCCTCCGTGCTACAGATTTGAATCAAGGAGTAGTATACGGTGTGGCTTTAATTGGCCTCCTAGATCAAGAAATCATCACAGATGAAATGCTAATTAACCGTCTGGATTATGATGGAGTTTTCGGTACAGCCCTCAATAGATTTTGTATTCAAGCAGCTATTGGCCACCCACTAACTGTTTATGGTTCAGGTGGACAAACTCGTGCCTTCTTAGATATTAGAGATACTGTCCGTTGCATGGAACTAGCGATCGCTAACCCCGCAGAAGCAGGTAAGTTCCGAGTGTTTAACCAATTTACGGAAATGTTTAGTGTGGCTGACTTAGCAGTGAAAGTTCAAAAAGCTGGTGAATCTATGGGATTAGATGTAAAGATTAGTAACTTAGATAATCCTAGAGTAGAATTAGAGGAACATTATTTTAATGCCAAAAATACGAATTTGTTAGACCTGGGTTTAGAACCTCATTATCTGTCTGAGTCTCTCTTAGATTCTCTACTCAACTATGCGATTCAATACAAGCACCGTGTAGATAAGGATCATATTTTGCCCAAAGTATCTTGGCGACGATAAACTATATTGAACAATCATAGAGGTAATAGCAAAAACTATTACCTCTAGTTTTAAGTAATCAAAAAAATAACCAATCCCTACTGTTCAATAATTAATAATTAACAATTCATAATTACCTCTATCAATCAAAAAGAGGATTGGCTAAAAGGAATTTTTTTCTTTTTTCTCCATCAATAGAGAGGCTTTATACCTTAATTTTTCGGTAAAGTTTATAGCTTAACTGCTACTATAGCAATCCTATTTGATTCGTGGTAAAAATCTTACTGCTTTTTAGGCAACAGCTCCAGAAGGCAACACGCAACAGGTAGGAGTTTCAACTTTTTTATCTACTTTTTGATTTGTCGCGACCTATGCGCGGATTGCTATATAGCAAAGTAAAACTTTTGATTTAGTCTACCTAATTATTGGCAGAAAAATACTATTCAGCTAATAATGCTGACTGAATATGAAACTAACAACAGAAAACTACTTAAATCAAGTTAGTAATTGGTCAAAACTAGGTACGCATATATTAGCGCAATTTGATGAAAATTCTATCGTTGTTTATCAAGCATATAAACCAGAAACAGGTAATTTTGCAGCATCAAAAGGTTATTTTGGTGGTGAGTTTAGTTTGAGTAGAATGAGTTGGATTAAACCTAACTTTTTGTGGATGATGTATCGTTCTGGATGGGGAACAAAAACAGGACAAGAAGTCATTCTTGCTGTAAGTATCAAACGCACAGCATTTGATGAAATTTTAGCAAATGCAGTACATTCAAAATTTATTCCAACTATCTATAATTCTCAAGAAGAGTGGAAAGAAACTTTAAAGCGATCGCCTGTAAGATTACAATGGGTTCCAGACCATAACCCCATCGGAGAAAAAGTCGAACGACGAGCAATTCAATTAGGATTAGAGGGTGCAATTTTACGCAATTATAGCCGAGATTGGATTCTCAAAATAGAAGATATTACAGAATTTGTACGACAGCAGCGGAGTAATAGAGAATCAAGTAAATGGATTAACTTAATTACACCAAAAGAAGATGTTTATCCAATAGATAATTCTGAGATAATATACAAACTGGGATTATCAATATTTTAAATAGACTCAATAGATAATCATTAAATATACCAATCTAGACAAAAGACTTTGCATATTATTCAGTCAGAAAAAGTTTCTAGTAACTTACACAACTGACTTTTGAGTAATTGACAATTTGATACATAATAGCAATTTTATGGTAAGGATTTCCTGCGGAATGCTGCGCCAACAGCTATTAGCTTTTGATTAATGAATCCTTGATTAATTTAACTGCTACTACTGAAGTGAAAAACCTTAAATTGTGCAATAGTAGGGGCGGGTTTTAGCTATAATTTTCATGGTTACTCTAAGATTAAGTAAACCCGCCCTAATAATAGTTTTTTCCTTCTTTAAAGGTAATGTAGCTGATAACGCAGTTCCAACCATAGGAGGCTAGCTAACTGCTGAATGGTTACATTTTATGTCAAGCTGCATAGAATTATGAATTAATTAAGTTGCCTATCTTGATATAAAGTAAACTCTAGTTAAAATTTTATTCTATGCAACTTCATATTAACTTGAGATAACACATAAAATTTACCAAGCTCTACTTGGAGTCATTACTATATTAAAAAATTAATCAATATTCTTGCTAATATTTTTTCAGCTAATAAATTTATTTTTATATCTATGAAGATAGCCCTCTTTACAGAAACCTTTCTACCAAAAATAGATGGTATAGTTACCCGTCTTTGCCACACCGTTGAACATCTACAACGTGCAGGCGACCAAGTGCTAATATTTTCTCCCGCAGGAGGACTTACAGAATATAAAGGATCAAAAATTTGTGGCATTGACGGTTTTCCCCTACCACTATACCCAGAATTAAAATTAGCAATACCAACTCCTACCATTGGAGAAGAGCTAGAAAAATTTCAGCCAGATATAACTCATGTGGCAAACCCTGCAGTATTAGGTTTAGGTGGTCTCTACTATGCCAAAAAAATGAATATTCCACTCGTGGCATCTTATCATACCCACCTGCCCCAATACCTACATCACTATGGCTTAGGAATGCTCGAAGGCTTACTTTGGGAATTACTTAAATCTGGTCATAATCAAGCCGACCTTAATCTTTGTACCTCTACAGCAATGGTAGAAGAGTTGAGTAACCACGGCATTGAACGAGTAGACTTATGGCAAAGAGGAGTAGATACAGAATTATTTCAGCCCCACCATGCAAGTCCAGAAATGCGCGATCGCCTGAGCCAAGGAAACCCTAACAGTACAATACTAATATATGTTGGGCGTTTAGGTGCAGAAAAAGAAATTGAGCGGATTAAGCCAATTTTGGAGGCCATCCCTAATGCTTGCCTAGCTCTTGTCGGAGATGGCCCTAACCGACAAAACCTTGAACAACATTTTGCCAATACTCCTACTAATTTTGTCGGCTATTTGCGTGGTCAAGAGTTGGCCTCTGCTTATGCTTCTGCTGATGCGTTTATCTTTCCTTCTCGGACTGAGACTTTAGGACTTGTACTTTTAGAAGCAATGGCCGCTGGTACACCAGTAGTAGCAGCTAATTCCGGTGGCATTCCTGATATTGTGACAAATGGAATTAATGGCTATTTGTTTGAGCCAGCTAATGATCGAGGAGCCATCATAGCAACTCAAAACCTTTTAGCTCGTGCTGAGGAACGGGAAATATTACGTCAAAATGCTAGAGCTGAAGCAGAACGTTGGGGATGGTCAGCAGCAACTAAACAGTTAAGAAATTATTATCAAAAAATTATCTCAGCCCATTCAATACCATCAGCAGCTTAACGAAGTCAGAAGTTGTTTTTGTAACGGGGATTAGAGCAACGCTCCAAAAACGTTTCGCCTTAAAAAGCGGGGTTTTGACCCAATTATTTTGATAAAAAATAAAATTAAGCTCAACAATTAACCCCCTTTTTCTTGTTTATAGACATTAAAAGAAAGGGGGTAATTTTAGTTATCGGTTTGCGAGGCACATTTTTGCGCAGCATAAAGATTGGGGAGATGGGAAATTACATATTAGAGACTGTTTTTCAATAATGGATAATGGATAATTATCTCTCCCTTTTAGGTAGAGGATTGACCAATAAGGAAAATATTTATTTCTCTTGGTCGATTGGATATGGCGTTAGCGGAGCGGCTCTGTAAGAGCGGGAAACCTCGCCATCCCATCCTACGGAATGCTCCGCAAACGACAGCTTTTTCCCCTATCCAAAGAGAGGCTTTAAACCTGAATTATCTAATTATTTAATTGTTTAATTATTAATTATTTGGGTAATAAAGAATATTAAATCGAGGTTTAGTGCCGTCTCAAGCTTAAGCTTAGTATTAAATTTTTTCAGTGTAATTGTTGCGATGAAAAGGTTGGGATAATTTTCTTAACACAATATTTCAAGCTTAACGCGCCAGTAGTGTCGTGTCAACCTTGAAAATGTGGATAAACACTCTCTTCACAGGGTCATTTCATTCTAGATTTTGAGCATCAATTTACTTACTTTCAGGTAGGGAAAGATAAATTTTATAGAAGCTCTAAATAAGGTATTTTCGTAAATAGACAAAATGGCAAAGTGGAGAATGAAATAGCCCTGCTCTCTTAAAGTATCGTTATCAACATATACCAATTAGGAATCTAATGTGAGAATTATACTATTCTCTAAGATACTGTTTGTCAAACAAGTATTAAGAGAGTTTAGAGTGACTAAAATTTAAAAGAGGTAAGACTTCAAAAGATTAAAATCTGGTAAATACCAGAGATGGAAAGGTACATATATTCCTAGATTTTTAAGTGAGAAATCGTTGTCTTGATTTCTTCTTTCTGATTACCCAAAAAATGTGGTCTAAAGCCTCCCTTTTTCAAGGGATAAAAAAAGAGGCGATTCGTGATATGAAGGTGCATCTCACTATTTGCAAAAATACTTTTTTCCTATTCCCTCTTCCCTCTTCTCTATTCCCTGTTCCCAGTTAAGTGTTCCCTAAAAGCGATAAATTTTTGGCTTTATTCTTGCATTTAGATGCACCCTGATATGAAGCCTCTTGCTTTCCTAGGTCATACTGCGCAAACAGCTAGAGGTACTGATAACTCCTAACTCCTAACTGCTAACTGATAACTGAAATGACCTGTTCCCAGTTAAGTTTTCCCTTTTTTATATTGCCTTTACAAATAATCTCTAAAAGTCAACAAAATAGCAATTATTAGATTGATGTATATGAGTTTTTTCTTTGTTATCTGTTCCTTATTCCCTCTTCCTTAAAAGTCTACAATATCTCAACTTCAATCATATTCCTATATATTTTATAACTGGATTCTATATAATTCATTTACCTGTTACTTTACCGAAATAATTAATAATTAAACAATTAAATAATTAGATAATTGACGCCTTGAAGCCTCCCCTTGTTTGTGCCGCGAGCTGTCGCTCTACAAAGGAAAAAAATAAATCTTTTCCTGATTGGTCAATCCTCTCCCTTTTAGGGAGAGGAAATTATCAATTATCAATTATCCATTAATGAAAGTATCAACTTTTCCCTTTGAGTGGTGTAGATAGTTTAGGAGTAAACAGTTATCAAAATTTTTCAAATAGAAATTTACAGAGGCGCTTCTGTAAATGTCTTAAAGTTTGGTGAAAAATTCTAATGAGAGATGCTAGGACTTAGCAGAAACAAATCATAGTAGAGGAGATAGGAGCAGAAATTTTCCCTTGATTTTTCCGTTATTGTCTGGTCAAAATCATCAGCTTTAAACTTGAGCAAACGAAAAGCTAGTAGTTTCTGAAAAATTTCCTACTAGGAAAAAATCTACCCTAAAGAATGGGAATTATTAAGGATTTATTTAAAAACATGAACTATAGAAAAGGTAAAGATAACCATAAGCTTAAACTTAAGATTAATTTACGCATAAATCAAAATTGTGCAATAATTAACTACAATAAAACTTTAATAACTTGACTAAATATATTAACAGATTCAGTAGCAAACTAAGTTTTTGGCTTGGGGGAACTTAACCAAGGCACAATAAACTGAAGTTAGAGCAATTTATTTAAGATAGAGTAGTCCAAATGACATTCTCGAACGCTGCTGGTAGTATTCTGGCAACATTGACTCAAGTTGATCGTATGGGTCTATTGGCAACTCGTGTCAAAGATTTGCCAGTAGGGGAATTTGTTTGTCTACTAGACTTTATTACTGCAGAATTCCATCAATATCTACGAGCTATTGACCTAATTAATAATGAACGTGTTGAAACTCTATTAGAACAACTCTTAGATGCTTTTACCTTAAAAATTGGTCAAATTCTCAAAGCAGATCAAACCACAATTTTTCTTGTTAATCAAGAAAAAAAACAACTCTGGTACAAGACAATTGTAGATGAGACAGGTGAATCTCAAGAATACCACTTACCCATAAATTTTGGTATTTTAGGCCATGTAGCTACCACAGGAGAAGCTCTCAATATTGTCGATGCTAAAAGTCATCCACTATTTAATGAAGCAGTAGACCAACCTCCAGGTTATGACACTCGTACCATCCTGTGTATCCCAATATTTAGTCTTAGTAATTCTCAGCAACCAGTAGCAGTAGTAAGACTATTAAACAAAGCAAATGATGTCCCTTTTGATGAAGCAGATGAGAAACTTTTCCGCTCTTTTGCCGATTCTATGGGCATAATTCTTGAAAGCTGTCAATCCTTCTACACTGCTGCTAGAAACCAGCGAGGAGTATCAGCACTACTTAAGGCTACCACAACTTTAGGTCAAAGTCTAGATTTAGAAACAACTTTAAGAGCTGTAATGGATCAAGCTCGTCATCTAATGCAGGCAGACCGTAGCACATTATTTCTACTTAGTAAAGAAACAAATGAGCTTTGGACCAAGGTAGCAACAGCCGATAGAAAAAAAATGGTAGAAATTAGAATACCAGCAAATCGTGGCATAGCTGGTTATGTGGCTTCTACTGGACAAACATTGAATATTCCTGACGCTTATATTGACCCTCGTTTTGACCCCACCACAGATCAAAAAACAGGTTATCAAACCAGAAATATTCTTTGTATGCCAGTTTATAATGCTAAGGGCGAATTAATCGGAGTCACTCAGTTAATTAATAAGCATCAAGGTAGTTTTACTAATTCAGATGAAAAATTTTTATTAGCTTTTAATTCTCAAGCAGGTATAGCTCTCCAAAATTCTCAACTTTTTGAAAATGTTTTAGTCGAAAAACAATATCAGAAAGATATTCTCCAAAGTTTGTCTGATGTTGTAATTTCTACAGATATGCAAGGCAAAATTGTGACTATTAATGAAGCAGCTTTAGAAATGTTAGGTTGCCCTATTAATCAAAAAGTAAATGGTAAAACAAGTAGACAACTTTGGGAGGAAAAACTTGTTGGTAGATATGTATGGGAAGTTATCCCAATTGAAAACTTAAAGTTCCGTTTAGAAGATAGTCTCAACCATGGTACTAGGCAATATGTTCCAGAACAGAATTTACGAGTAGGAACGTTGATTAAAAAAGAGGGAGAAGAGGAAGTTTATATTTTAGCAGTTCCCGACCATAAAAATCAGAATATTTATTTCCCTTGGGGAGAAAAACCTTTCACAAATATCTCAGAAAATATTCTTCAAAATAATCACAAAAATATTAGTAAATCTCTAGATTTATCGGAAATTAATAAAGTCTTTGAACGTAGTCTGAATTTAACAGTTAATCCCTTAACTAATCCTGAAGGTGGTGTGCGTGGGGGGTTAGTAGTTTTAGAAGATATTAGTCAAGAAAAACGGATGAAAAATACTATGTATCGCTACATGACCCCAGAGGTAGCAGAACAAGTAATGGCATTAGGTGAAGATGCTTTATTGGAAGGGGAACGCAAAGAAGTAACGATTTTATTTTCTGATATTCGAGGTTATACAACTATTACTGAAAATCTAGAAGCTTCTGAAGTAGTGAAGCTGTTAAATGAATATTTTGAAACAATGGTCGAGGCTGTTTTTGACCATGAAGGAACTTTAGATAAATTTATTGGTGATGCTTTAATGGCAGTTTTTGGCGCACCATTACCTTTAGAAAATCATGCTTTAATGGCAGTTAAAACTGCTTTAGATATGCGTAACCGTCTCCAGGAATTTAATCTATCTCGTCCCGAACAAGCACAATTTAAAATTGGTATAGGTATTAGTTCAGGAGAGGTTGTTTCTGGTAATATTGGTTCTCAAAAAAGAATGGATTATACAGTAATTGGTGATGGTGTAAATTTGAGTTCCCGTTTAGAAGCAATTACTAAACAATATGGCTGTGATATTATTTTAAGTGAGTTTACTTATCAACTTTGTAGTGATGATATTTTGGTTAGAGAGTTGGATAAAGTTAGAGTCAAAGGAAAGCAAAAAGCAGTTAGTATCTATGAGTTAATTGGTGCTAAATCTCAACCTCTTGACCTAGAAACAGAAGAATTTTTAGAACTATATATTAAGGCGAGGGAAGCTTATCGGGAAAAAAAATTTAGAGAGGCAATTACTTATTTTGAAAGTGCGCAAAAAATCAGACCCGAAGATGAAGCTATTGCTATACATATTGGACGGTCTATTGATTATATTAAAACTCCACCACCCGATGATTGGGATGGGATTTATACAATGACAACTAAATAATTAATAATTAATAATGGATAATTGATAATTAATAATGGATAATGGATAATGAAAACTATCTTTAATTATCAACACTTTATATTAAGATGAGGGAAGCTTATCGGGAACAAAAATTTAGAGAGGCAATTACTTATTTTGAAAGTGCGCAAAAAATTAGACCCGAAGATGAAAATCTTGCTATACATATTAGACAGTCTATTGATTATATTAAAACTCCACCACCCGATGATTGGGATGGCATTTATACAATGACAACTAAATAATTGATAATTAATAATTGATAATTAATAATTGATAATGAAAACTATCTTTAATTATCAATACTGTTTCAACTGTTCCCTTTTCCCTGCTATAATTGATAACTTAATTACCTCAAATACTTGAATATGAAACTAACAATATTGGCAATTATAATAACCTTATCTCAACTTGGTTTCTTAAACTCAGCAAAAGCAGCCAATCCAGCAGCTATTAGAAGATTATTAGAAACTAATGAATGCCCAGGATGTGACCTGAGTAACGCCAATTTATCTAATGCTAATTTAATTGGAGCAAACTTAGAAAGAGCCAATTTAGAAGGAGCTAATTTATCAGGAGCAAATCTAGCAGTAACAATTCTTTCTGGTGCTAATCTTGCTAATGCTAACCTATTTAAAGCTACCATGAATGATGCAGATATTCGAGATGCAGATTTAACAGATGCTTACTTAGCTAAAGCCAATTTATCCAGAGCTTATCTGACAAATGCAGACCTAGAAAATGCTAATTTATTTGAAGCAAATTTAATTGAATCTCTTGCTAGTGGAGCTAATTTTTCTAATACAAATTTACGTCAATCATTTTGGTATAGAGCTAACTTAGAAAATGCTGATTTTAGTGAATCTGATCTTTTCAATGCCGACTTACGTCAAGCAAATTTAAAGGATTCAAACTTTTCTAATGCTAACCTAACTAAAGCTAAATTAATGGAAACAAATATTACTCTTGCTAATCTTGATGGAGCTAATTTAGAAGGAGTTAATCTACGGGGTACAAGTATTGGTCCAGATGTATGTTTACTATCTAATTTTATAGGTTGTGCCCCACCAAAAACAATTCCTCAAGTAACTCCTCAAGTAACTCCTAAAACTGAAGAAAAATTTGACAAATAAACAGTTAATTTAGGGTTTGCTGAAAAAGTTTTATGAGAGATAGTAGGAGTCAGGAGAAATAGAAATTAAGAGAGAAAGTAGCCGGAGAAATTGTGCCTTTATTTTTCTAACTTTGTTGCTCAGACAATACTAACTTTTTGTAGCTCTAAGCTACTGAAAATTTGGTAAATTTTTAACTCTAAAAAGGCTCTTGTATTTATCTGTAAATTCTTCAAAAGTTAATCAGCAAACCCTAACTTAAGCAAAGCTATTTTATTCTAATTCTAATATGAAATCTAAAAAATCAATCATTCTACGAATAATTTAGCTGCTTATAAAGACTTTACTTAGAAATGTCTATTTAACTAAAAACAGAGTTTGACTTTCATAAATGATATGTAGGTTATTCCTACTGACTCCTGACTCCTGACTCCTGACTCCTTGAAACAGCCTAAGTATTTGTAGCAAAAATTTAAGTATTTCATATAAATAATGCCATTATATATATTTAGGAAAAAACCTTATTTGGATTTTTAGACAATTTATATTTCCTGGTCTGTAAAATTGGAATTATAAATTGTGCCTAGAGAATGATCAGCATTAATTTCTACAACTAAATCTACCAATTTAGAATTTTCTCTCAGTGGTTTAATAAAAAGTTCTGGATGTAATGCTTGCCAAAAATACTCCACAAATTTGTCAATTTGCTCGTCACTCATTCCTGATTTTCCCGAATTAATCATTTCCTGTTCTGCTTCTTTTCGCCATTGTTTAGAAAAACGATAATCAGTAGGATATAAAACAATTAAACTATCTAATCTTTGCCAAAGAGGTAAATATTCAATTAATTTTTGATTCATATCACGGGCAAATTGTTTGTCTGCTTCTGTAATAATTGGCGGTGGTGGAAAATCAAAAGACTGTTCTGGAATTGGTCTAACTCCAACAAACCAACCTTCAAATAAAATAATATCAACTTTACTTACCATCTCTGGTTTAATTCTATCTCCAGCACCATGAAAAAGAGACTTATTAAATCTAGGAATAGCAATTAAATCATCAGAATTTTGATTATAAGATTGACGTAATTTATCCAAAACTTCTATCCCTAAATTAACATCATGAGTCCCAGGAGGACCGCGCCAAATTAATCGAGAATCTTGTTTTTGTAAAAGTTGACGTTCAGCATAAGTTTTATAAAGATCGTCAATAGAAATACTAATAGTATTGTAACCAAGCTTATTTAAAATTAAGACTAAAATTTTAGCCAGAGTTGTTTTACCAGTTCCTTGTCCGCCCAAAATACCTTGCACTAAGGGACGACCTAAATTTTGATATTTTTTAGCTAATTTGATGCCTAAAGGCAACCATAATTGCCATAAATTTTCTAAAGTATGACTATCTCGAATAGGGATTTTATCATACTCTCTAATAACAGACTGAAATAGTAGCGCTCGCTCCATTACTACTTCTCTAACATTTGCCGAATTAATGTTAAAAACCTCAGCTCGTTTTTCCTGTATTAATTCTTGACTTTCTAATATTTTTAAATTTTCTTTTCCAACTGCTTTGCCTTGCTTTAAAATCTCTAAAATTTCTACTAGGGAGGAGTTATCAAATTTCATAAAAATTAAATTATCTCAAAACACTTTCTACTTATTTTACTTCTAGGAATAAACTCTCAATCAAAACTTTTGAGCAATTAAACTAGAAAACTTTAATACACCTAATTTTAAGAAACTATAGGTAAATTTCTTATAGATGTTTGTTCTAAAAAAAACTATAGTGCTACACAAGTAATAGCTCGACATTTCTCTGTTCCCTGTTTCCAGACAACTCAAATTTATTTTAAACACTAAAAGAGGTAGTGCTATACAAAATAAAATATTTTTGCAGATGATGAAGTACACTTATAGAAAATATGAAAAACTTTTCTCAGTAGGAGAGAGGAAAAGTAGGAAATTAGGGGGAATAAAGCAACAGTAAAATATAAATAACATACAAGTACCTATGCAAAATTAATCTAACATTTTTCAGAGAGTAGGAAGTAGGAGAAAAATATACTTGTATACTTTGATAAGTAGATCAAAAATAGTTTGTCCTAAGTCAAAAAGAAAACTTATTAACTAGACTAGGATATAGTAGTATAAATAACAAAATTTGGAGGCAAAAAAGAATGTTAGATACAATTGTATTGGGTGGTGGATGTTTCTGGTGCGTCGAATCAGTCTTTCTATCTGTAGCAGGAGTCAAAGAAGCAGAGTCTGGTTATGCTGGAGGAAATACTAAGAACCCTAACTATAGTTCTATCTGTTCTGGAAGAACTGGTCATGCTGAAGTAGTAAAAGTCACTTTTGAAACAGAGAAAATATCATTGCGTGAAATTTTAGAAATATTCTTTGTGACTCACGATCCCACAACACTTAATAGACAAGGAAATGATGTTGGTACTCAGTATCGTTCAATTATTATGTGTCATTCGGAAGAACAAAAAAATATTGCTCAAGAAGTAATTGCGACTTTGGATAATAATGGTACATTCAAAAATCCTATTGTAACAGAAGTTGTTGATTTACCAGATTATTATAGAGCTGAAGAATATCATCAAAACTATTTTAATAAGAATCCTCATCAACCTTATTGTTTATTTTCAATTCCTCCTAAACTGCAAAAACTCAAGAAATATTTCCCAGATAAACTATCTGCCTAAATAGGGTTTGCTGAAGTGGGGAGTATCAGGAGTTTAACTTCCGCTATAATTGTGGAGATATTTAATAGATATTTCCCTAAAAAAAATCAATTATTGCCATATATACATAAATTATTTCCTCCTATTCTCCACTCCCTACTCCCTAATTTTTACAGCACTTTTCAAATTGACATAACCATAACCTAGTAGGGACGTTCCATGGAACGTCCCTACTTTGGTCTACTCAAATGAAAACCGCTGTAATCACAAAAAATCAATTATTGCCATATAGCAATCCGCCCATAGACTAGAACAAGTTTTATAATAGTTATATTAAACTGAAAGCTTGAGCAAATCCTGACTCCTGACTAGCACAAAAATACCACAACTAAAATAGGATTGCCATAGATACATAAATTGGTAGTTGTGCATACTAATGGTGAAGATATATATTTTTTTCTCACACTCCCCAAACTCCCTAAACCTCCCACACCTCCCACACTCCCTACTCCCTACTCCCTACTCCCTACTCCCTACTCCCTACTCCCTCATTATCAAATACACGATTAAAGAAAGGTATAATTTCAGACCAAGCAGCAGTAGTTGCAGCAGAGTCATAACGATAACCATCATCACGCATAAAAGTATGCTCCGCTTCATACAAAAATACTTGGTGAGTTACACCAGTTTCCTCCAAAGTTTGAACAATAACTTGGCGATCGCCTTCTGGTGTATGGGGGTCTTGACTACCAAAAACAATAAGTATCTCACCTTCAATTTCACTCACTCGTTTAATAGTATCAGCAACTCCCTTACCTAACTTACCAATAGGAATGCCAGTAGGATAACAACAAACTGTAGCTTTAATCTCTTTCTCAAAGGCAGCCCGAAAACCCAAATGGCCACCAATACAAAAACCCATCGCACCTATTTTATCCGCAGCAACAGAACTTTCTGCTTTGAGAAATTCAATTACAGCTCTGGTATCAGCATCATACTCAAACACTGCCGTTCGACGAGCATTATCATTACCCCGCATCTTCCCTAGTTCATCTGGCTCCATAACAAGACCTATTGGCTCAGTTCGATGAAAAATTTCTGGGGCAGCCACAACATAACCATATCCGGCCAAATAGTTAGCCAAACGAATTATTGGGCCTCCTAACTGATAAATATCACTATAAAATATAATACCTGGGTAAACTCCTGGAGGTTTAGGAGTTGCCACATATACACGCATTAAACTGTCATCAACGATTAAATTAACGTTACGTTTAGTAATTTGCACTTATGATCTCCATTATTGTACCCAAGCATTTTTCTACAATACAATCTCCTATTCTTGAAGCTTATTCTGAACGTTTTTGAGAATTGATAGACTAAAATTTTTATTAAAAAAACCACTTTTACCACTAAAAACAACAGTGAAATTTGCCTATAAAACTAAGCACGATCAATATTTGCTAGAAATCATCGGGAATTGTAATTCTAATTGCTCTTTTCTTATCAAAACTTATTAATCCAATTGAACAATAACATATATAATATTTTTATTTTTTTATTACTTGTTACTCGTTTCATCTTACCTACACAATTTGTCAGATCAAATCTGGTTATAAAAAATGGGTTTTCTAACTCCTAAATCCTATTTATGCCAAAGTTTTAAGTTTTTAATACCCTTTTACCAAGGTTAATTTAGCATAAGATTATTTTTTCAAAATGATATAAAAGTTTCTTACTTTCTCAGTAGATACTTACCAATAAGTATTTATCTCTAGGAACAAAACATAATACTTAAATGTTAAAAGGCTACTCAATGAGCAATTTCTCGTAATTTTACTTTTAGAGAAAAAGTTCAGTATTTTCCTGGTGGATGTTTAATTTTTTTTAGGTAAGAATTAGATTATAAAGAGCAATCAAATAATAATAATTTTGTTTCAAGAGGTTTATGATGAATATACTAACAATCAATCAAAAACTTTTAAAACTGGGAGCATTTACACTTAGTACATTTGTATTATTAACTTGTTCAGCTAAAATTGCAGCATCGACTCCTGAAGAAACTAATAACAAATCTATGTTAGTTGCTCAAACATCCCGCCAAGAATGGCGTATTTGCGAGCAAAAAGGAGAAAATTGGTCTGAAGTAAAATACTTTGAATCTGAAAATTATTTTGCTAATATTTGTCGTAATGCTAATGGTCAATTAACTTTAGTAGCGGGTGCAAAATCAAAACCTAATGAACTTTTAGAATTACCAGTGAAAGGTGAACAAGGATATTTAGCTGTAGATGGAAGTAAAACTTTTATGATAGATAATACTCACTTTAGTCTGGCTATCAACGGACTGGTAGTCAAAAAAGAACAAGTAACTTATAGAGGTCAGTAGATTTGCAGACTAAATTATTATTGTCAATTTATTTAGCAAATTTAGCAATTTTTTAAAATTAGCTGCCTCACATTATAAATTAATATCTGATTCTTATTTTTCAATTTCTTGATTTAATACTTCCTTGTGAGCAAATAAATTTTATTTCTGGGAAAAATTAGTAAATTATTCGGGTGTAATTTGACATTTTATTCAGAACAAATATTCAAATAGAAGCTCCTAGATAAATTTAGGAGCTTTTATTAGTTTTAATTGTTTAAAGTGTAATATCAAATCCGGTTAAACAGCCATAGAATCCTGAAGTTAGGAGGAGTCAGGAGTCAGGAGTCAGGAGTCAGGAGGAGAAAGAATGACAAAGATAAACGTAGTTATGACGATTGAAGATTTTTTTTATGTCCAATTAAACGGATTTGATATAACTATAGCGCTTTTCAGGTAAATGAACCACACTAAAAAAATGATAACCTTGTAGGGTCGTTGCATCAACGCCCCTACTGTGGTCTACTGAAATGAAAACCGCTGTAAGCGTCCCTGTTTCTCTAACTAAAATGGTGAAAAGTCAATTTTTAATCAGAAATTAAAAGCCTCATCCCCCTGTTGACCTGTCTCCGTGTCTCCGTGTCTCCGTGTCTCCGTGTCTCCGTGTCTCCGTGTCCGGTGTATCCTACCCCCAACAACCAATTTTTTCAGCAAACCCTAACTAGGGTTTGCGCTCAAAAGCAGAGTGTAGCGAGGGTGGGAAGTGTGGGAAGTTGGTTCGTGTGGGGAGACAGAGAACA
The DNA here is from genome assembly GCA_051439685.1 of Trichodesmium sp. GTDB lineage: Bacteria > Cyanobacteriota > Cyanobacteriia > Cyanobacteriales > Microcoleaceae > Trichodesmium. The sequence goes on along the minus strand of JBFRWR010000456.1, from coordinate 148 downwards.
TCAGAGAAATAATTGTTCGGAGATTTTTCTACCCTTGGTTTGCCTAAAATCCTGACTTTTTGATAGTTTGAGCAAGAATTATTGCACTTTTTCTGGATGAAAAAAGACTATAACCTTTACAGATAAAGACTTTTAGATTTAATCAGCA
>JBFRWR010000455.1:0-4413 GCA_051439685.1 Trichodesmium sp. | reverse complement strand
GTTTTTCCAACTGTGCTAAAAATTCTGTGTTTCCACCCATCAGTTGAATTAAGTCAGGAATATTATGGGGTACAAACCAGGTATATTGCCAGGAGTTACCCTCAATAAATGGAGATTCCCATGCTGCCGCAAACGGGTCGAAATTATCCCAACTACCATCCTGACGTTTGGGGCGCATTAATTTTTGACTAGAGTCGAATACTTGACGGTATGCTTGAGAACGTTTTTCATAACTTTCTGCCAGACTAATATTTCCGAAAGTTCTAGCAACTTGAGCGATCGCCCAGTCATTATAGGCAAATTCTAGAGTCCGTGATACTGACCAGTTCACATTAACGTCTGAGGGAACGAAACCATAATTACGATAGGCATTTAATTCTGCTTCATTTCTATTCATAGTGTCGATCGCTGCTCCTAACGCCCACCAATTATCATAGTTTCGCAAACCTTTGATGAAAGCATCTACAATAACACTAATAGCATGACGACCAACCATAGTTTTAACGTCTTTTTCTCCTAATTTCCATTTTGGTAGGGAACCAACTTGGTCATAATGTATCAACATAGATTTGATATATTCATTGGTTTCTGAAGGTTCGAGCAAAGTCATCAATGGGTGGAGAGCGCGAAATGTATCCCACAGGGAAAATAGAGTGTAGTTGGTAAAACCTCCGGCAGTCTGAATGCTTCCATCTGCCCCCCGAAACCGTTTGTCTACATCCATATATATATGTGGAGCTTTGTAAGTATGGTAGAGAGCAGTATAGAAAATAATTTTATCTGTTTCGTTTTCGGTTTCAATATCAATTTTTGCCAGTTTCTCGCGCCAGAGTTCTTTGCTAGAGTCAACTGTTTGATAAAATTGCCAGGTGGGAATTTCGTTGGCGAGGTTTCTTTGCGCTCCATTAATATCTACTGCGGAAATACCTATTCGCACTTTGAGATTGGAAATTTGCCCTAATTCTAGATATGATTGAATATGTTTATTATTAGCATTGTTGAGTTGATTGAGATTTTTTCCATCAGTGGAAATATACATTTTTTGCAGTGGTTTATCTATTTTGATATAAAAATAAATTCTTTGCTCCGGCGACCAACTTTGACTGATGCGACTGCCAACAATAGTAAAAGGGTCTAATACTTTGATACTAGCAGAGAGAGTTTTTTCATCTCGCCGATGAACTAAGTCTATAAGCAATTTAACGTCAGCATTTTCAGGAAAAGTATAGTAGTGAAAACCACTCCGTTGTGTAGCTGTAAGTTCGACTTGTACTCCTGAATTTAATTTGACTTTGTAATAAGCAGGAGAAGCTGTTTCTGAATTTTTGTCGAAACCTTCCCGATAACCTGAGTCTGGGTTTTCCAAAGTTCCCGGTTCGAGTATCATAGTACCAATTTTTGGCAAAATTAGAATATCTCCATAGTCTGCAATACCCGTACCGCTTAGGTGAGTGTGAGAAAAACCAAGAATACTGCGATCGCTATCATAGTATCCGGAACTGGCATCCCATCCTTCGACTCTGGTATCGGGACCAAGTACGACAAAACCATTGGGAACGCTTGCCCCTGGGTGGGTGTGACCGTGGCCTCCCGTACCTATTAGGGGGTTGACATATTTGATATTATTGGAAATTTGTGTGTTTGTATTAGTCATAAGTTGGGGAAGGAATAGAAATCAAGTTATGCAGTCATCAGTTAACAGTTAATATTAGGACTTATGCAAAATCAGATATTTCTGTCATTATGAGCGACAGTGAAGTAATCTCAAGCTAATATGATGTGTAAGTCCTGACATGATAATATTAATACTACCAATATCTATTTTTTTCCAAAAAATATGAATATTTTTACTGATTATATCAAAGAAATAGAATTTTATCTACAATCCGAAAATGCTACAGAACATACCTATCGCCCCACTTTAAAAACTTTAATAGAATCTTTTGCCACTGAAGTTAATGCTGTTAATTAACCTAAAAGAATTAAATGCGGTGCGCCAGATTTTTTAGTTTTCCAAAAACAACAAAATATCGGATATGTAGAAGCAAAAAATATTGGTACTTCCCTGAATAAAGCCGAGAAAACTGCTCAACTAACTCGCTACTTTAAGAGTTTAGGAAATTTAATTTTAACTGACTATATAGAATTTCGTTGGTATGTTAAAGGTGAACATAGGTTGGCAGCTAAAATTGCGAAATTTAGCAAAAATAAGAAACAATTAACTCCAGATTTAGAGGGAATAGAACAAACTAAAAAAATATTCGAGCAATTCTTAAATATCAATATTCCCTTAGTTAAAACACCCCAGGAATTAGCAACTAGAATGGCAAGTATTGCTCAGTTAATTAGAGAAGCGATCGCTACGGCTTTAAATGATGAAGATAAGGGAGGAACATTACGCGACCAACTCGAATCTTTTCAGAATGTTTTACTGAAAGATTTAACTAAAAATAAGTTCGCAGATATGTATGCCCAAACTATTTGTTATGGTTTATTTGCTGCTCGTTGTAATTGCGATTATCCTGATAATTTTTCTCGGTGGATAGCAGCTCGCGATTTGCCAAAAACTAACCCATTTCTTAGGAGTATTTTCGGACAAATTGCTGGAACAGAATTAGATGAAAGAATTGCTTGGGCGGTAGATGATTTAGCAGAATTATTGAAGTATACAGACATGACAGAAATTCTTGAGGATTTCGGAAAAAAGACTCGTAAATCCGATCCAGTTGTTCATTTTTATGAAACATTTCTAGCAGCTTATGACTCAAAAATGAGAGAATCGCGAGGTGTTTATTATACTCCCGAACCTGTGGTTAATTATATTGTCAGAAGTGTCGATTATATTTTACAAAATAATTTAGATATTACTAAAGGTTTGGCAGATTCTAGTAAAATCAAAATTCCTCATCGTAACGGTAAAGGAAATATTGAAAATAGTAAGGAAATTCATCAAGTTTTAATTCTCGATCCGGCAGTGGGAACAGGAACTTTTATGTATGCTGTTATTGACTATATTTATGATAGTTTTCAACAACAAAAAGGAATGTGGTCTAGTTATGTCAGTCAACATTTATTGCCTCGTTTATTTGGTTTTGAATTATTGATGGCTCCTTATATGGTAGCCCACATGAAATTAGGTTTGCAACTGCAAGAATTAGGTTATGAATTTGATTCATATGAACGATTGAGAATTTATTTAACTAATACATTGCAAGAGGCGTTTCAATTATAAAAACAAGTAATTGGTTTTGCAACTAGGATTAAAGAAGAAGCTGAAAATGCTAAGGAAATTAAACAGGAATTGCCAGTAATGGTGATTTTGGGAAATCCTCCTTATTCTGGTCATTCTTTGAATACTGGAAATTGGATAAAACAGCTATTAAAAGGTAAGGATATTATTTCTAATACTATCACTTCCAACTATTTTGAAGTTGACGGTCAACCTTTAGAAGAAAAGAATCCGAAATGGCTGAATGATGATTATGTAAAGTTTATTCGTTTTAGTCAGTGGCGGATTGAAAAAACAGGGCATGGTGTATTAGCTTTTATTACTAATCATGGTTATTTAGATAATCCTACTTTTCGCGGAATGCGTCAAAGTTTAATGGCAACTTTTGATGAGATTTATGTTTTAGATTTGCATGGAAATAGTAAAAAGAAAGAAGTTTCTCCTGATGGTTCTCCAGACCAAAATGTGTTTGATATTCAGCAGGGAGTAGCTATTGGAATTTTTATTAAGTTGCCGGGGAAAAGTCAGAGATTAGCAAAAGTTTATCATGCAGATTTATGGGGAATGCGGGAATTATTTGAAGATACTTATACTGGGAAAAAATTGATAGCTGGTAAGTATCATTGGTTGGAGGAAAATGATATTAATTCTACAGAGTGGGAAGTTTTAAAACCTCAGTCAGAGTTTTATTTATTTAAGCCTCAAAATGTTGATTTTCGTTCCGAGTATGAACAATTCTGGAAAGTAACTGAAATTTTTCCAACTCATAGTGCAGGAATTGTTACTGCTAGAGATAATTTAACAATTCATTTCACAGAAAAAGATATTTGGAATACTGTAACTAAGTTTGTAGATTTGTCTGTAGAGGAGGCAAGAAATGAATATAATTTAGGCAAAGATACAAGAGACTGGAAAGTTGATTTAGCTCAAAAAGATTTAAAAAAATCTGATATTTCTCAGAGCAATATTACTCCTATACTTTATCGACCTTTTGACAAAAGATATACTTATTACACGGGCAAATCAAGAGGTTTTATTTGTATGCCCAGAGATGGGGTAATGCAACATTTTCTGGCAGGAGAAAACTTAGGTTTAATTACAACTCGTCAGCAATCACAGCCTGGAAACTGGCATCTATTTGGAGTTACAGAAAATATTATTGAATCTTGTGCAATATCAAATAA
>JBFRWR010000454.1:0-16003 GCA_051439685.1 Trichodesmium sp. | reverse complement strand
CTCCTACACAGGTACTCAATACTTGCATCTCTCGCCGAAATATTCCTGTATCTGTCAAAGCTAATTTTCCCAAAGCATCATGGATATGGGTATCGACTCCAGCATCGTATAACACCAAATCTGGCTTAACTTCTGACAGCAAATCTGGTAAATACTCTGCTAAAGTTTGTAAGTAGCTATCGTCATCCATTCCTTCTGGCAAAGGTACATCTAAATCGCTAACTTGTTTTCTACTAGGAAAGTTAATACCACAGTGCATGGAAAATGTAAACACCGTTTTGTCATTTTGAAATATCCAGGCAGTGCCGTCTCCCTGATGTACATCTAAATCTACAATCAGGATTTTTTTGGCTAATCCTAATTTTTGAATCACACGAGCAGCGATCGCTAAATCGTTAAAAATACAAAACCCAGATCCATAACTGGGGAAGGCATGATGGGTGCCACCAGCAGTATTGCAAGCTAAACCATGCTTCAGTGCTAACTGTGCTGTTAATATTGCCCCACCCACAGCAATGCAAGTTCGATTTGCTAATGGTTGACTCCAGGGCAAACCGATGCGTCTTTGTGCTTTTGGATCTAAAGTACCGTTACAATATCCTTCTATATAGTCGCGATGATGTACTAATTCTATCCATTCTAAAGGTGGGAAATTTGGAGTAAAAAAATGGGATTTATTTGTTACTTTATCTGCCAATAACATTTCATAAAGTAGTTTGAATTTTGCCATCGGAAAGCGATGCCCAGAAGGCATTGGTGCAACATAATTAGGATGATAAATAATTGGTAAATTCATTAATTAAGGGAATAGGGAGTTCAGTTATCATTTATTAGTTAAACTTTCTTTCTACTTTTAGAATAATTGCTTTATTGAAAAAAATGATTATTTAAGATTATAGTATAGTAATAATCAAATCCAAGTAATTTTATTGATAATGTTAAATTAAAGATAAAACTGTACCTCACTAATCTGAGAAAAGCTAGAATAAATTTTACAGCAGTTTTCAGGTTAATAAACCACACTAAAAAAACGATAACCTAACGATAACCTAGGGACGTTGCATCAAACGTCCCTACTGTGGTCTATTCAAATGAAAAGCCCTGTAATTAAACAAAAACTTATCCTTAAAAATGCTAAAATATTTCCTTTTTAGGAAAAATCAGGAAGATAAAAATCGTCAAACAAACAGATATTGTAGGAGGTATTTCTGAGACTATTCAAAAGTTTTTTGTCTAGAGTAAGCAAAGGAGCTTCAACATTTTCAGATAACGCAACGTAAGTAGCATCGTAGACAGAAATGTTATGAGAAACAGCAATATTAATGGCAATTTCTATTAACTCAACAGTCGAAACTACTTGTAAGGGATACATTTTAAGTACAGATAAATATTCTTGCACTTGTGTAGGTGTTAATTGCTCCGCCCGGATGTATTTCCAAAGAGTATTGGCAGATTCTACATAAAATAAATCTGGAACGTAAATTTCAATGTTTGAATAGCTAAGATTGGCAAATAATTGTTTTGTTTTATTCAATAATGGATTGGGAATAAATTGTTTAATTCTGACACTTGTATCTACAACATATTTAAAAGAATTTGTCATCGGTTATCCCTATCTTCTCGAATTAATTTTGTACTGTCGAGCCATTGTATATCTGTAGGTAATTCTTTGTGAATATTTTCGATTCTGGCTATAAGTTGGGGAACTGATTTGCGTATTTCTTGCTGAGTGGTATCTGTATTTTGGGAAGTCAGCAATTTTTGTTTTTCCTCTTGTAAAAGTTCTTTCAAGATTACAATAACTTGTTGGTTTAAGCTGTAATTATTTTGATTAGCTAATTGTTGAATCTTTGCCATTAATTCATCAGGTAAGTCATTAATTGTGAGGTTTGCCATAATTATTTTATTGATTTTTTTAGTTTGATTTACATTTTAAGATTTTAACTAATTTGTAGGTTGGGTTTCGTTCCTCAACCCAACTAGGATGGATGATTGTTTGGTTGCGCTTCGCACAATCTAACTTACTGTAACTATTTGATTTTTATTTTAATATCTTAACTAAAATAATTAAACAGAGTCACTCTTAATTTTTTTGTATAGATGATTTAAACGCTTCTATATTACATTCATCAAGTCTATGTGCAAGAAAGCAAAAATATGAATGAGAATTAGATAAATACCAACGCCTTCTGATTAAATAACTAAGCCTAATTATTCTACTAACCCAAATCAAAAATAACACAATAGCAACAAAGCTAATAAATAGTAAAACCGCAGCGGTTCCATAACCAATCAAAGCACCATACTTGTGCTGCGCGTTTAAAATCAGAAACCAACTATTAATTAAACCACCGTAGATGTAATACAAATTTAAAACTAAATAACTATAAATACCAAATAAACCGACTATAGTAAAACAAAATGTCAGCCCAAAAAATACAGACCAAAATCCTATTTTTGAAGTTATTAATACTGGGAGATGTCCTTGAGGAGCTTTGTTTTTAAAGATTAAATTACAATATAATAACCATCTACCTAAAAATCCTTTATTTCGCTTCAGTTTCCATCCAATTTTCTCGGCAAATCGTTTATAAGTTTCTTTTGTAAATTCTAATGGATTATTTCCGGTATTCAAGTAAATTTGCTTTTGTACGCTAAACCCAAATTTCCCATTACTGTATTGTTGCCAAAGTCGATCGATAGTTTCCAAGTCAGTACAAGAAATTTGTTTCATATTCTGGGAATTTAATCCCCAACCAAATACTCCAAAAAATTTCACTAGCCATCTTATTTTGGCTGCTTTTTGCATAACTATATTTGTTTTCCTATTTGCCTGTTTCCACTTTTGGGTTGCTAATAAATTCCGCAATTCAATATAGTCAATTCCATGAGCTGAAACTAAAGGAATATCATTAAAAAATTGATGTTCTAGTTGTGGAGTGTTCTGAGAATTAGGAAAAAAAACAGTAGAATCTAAACCAGGTGTGTAAGGATTCTTAACTGCTTCCCAGTCAGGAATCGTAGGCTGATTTATTGGCAGATTACTAGCTCTGCTAGTTCCTCGAAATTCAGCCATCAATTCATCAACATTTTGATAACGATGCTGCCAATAGTCGGCAACCATTTTATCTAAAATTTGACTCAATTTTTCACTGACATTAACTTGGTTTTTCCAGATAATTTCACCTGTAGATTTATCTGTTTGTAATTGACTAACTTTAACTCCAGTTAATGCTTCAATACCTATCATTCCTACAGCATAAATATCACTACAAAATTTAGGTTTGCCTGCTGCTTGTTCTGTAGGCATATATCCAGGAGTTCCTACTGCTATTGTTTTCGTTGTCTCACCTTCATTTGTGACTGTTAATCCTTTAATTTCTTTGACTGCTCCAAAATCAATTAAGCAAATTTTACCGTCAGATTTTCTCCGCATAATATTCTGAGGTTTTAAGTCACGATGAATCACATTTTGTTGATGTACATATTTTAAAACTTCTAAAATTTCAGTTAATAATTGAATTATCTGATTTTCACTTAATCTTTTGCCTGGATAAATTTCTTTTGTTAAGTCATACCCGTCAATAAATTCTTGAACTAAATAAAATTGCCCACTCTCTTCAAAGTAGGCAAATAATCTTGGAATTTGCTCGTTTTCTCCCAGACGATGTAATGTTTTTGCTTCCTTATCAAATAAAGTTTTAGCAACTTGAAAAACTTGTGGTCGGGGGTCAGATGGAGCAAGTTGTTTAACTACACATTGAGGATAATTAGGTAGGTCTAAATCTACGGCTAAATAAGTTTTTCCAAAACCACCTTTGCTTAATTCAGAGATAATTTTATAGCGGTGTCTAAGTATTTTGTTAGTCATTGTTTTTTTGAGAAAGTTAATTTTAATCTTTTACATCAGCTTCTTTATGCTAATTTTTTTTCATTTAATAATATTAAATATCAAGAATTTTGATAATTAAGAAACTGTTTGTAAACTCATAAAAACCTCTCTCCAAACCTCTCTCCTACCAGGAGAGAGGCTTTGAAACCCCCATTCCCTTGTAGGGAAGGGGGGCAGGGGGGTTAGGTTTTGATGATTCATCTTCGGTGTGTCTGTCCACTAGGACTAAATCTCATACTCTGCCAAGATAAGAGAAAATCAATAGCAGGGGTAAGTTGAATAACTGTCCCTAAAATTAGTAAACTTACCTGAAATTCTTAGATACTAGATTTATAAATAATAGTTTTAGGCAATAGACAATGACCATATCTGAAAAATCTCCTACCTCTCCCAACTCCTGGCAAATGAGCGATCGCGAACGTGCCAATCTCCAACAAGTCACACTCTATCACTCTGTTCAGTCTTTCTCGGAAATATGGCCACTAACTGCCCAACATTTCGGCAAAACTACTGCCCTGCACGATCCTCACGTTACGCCAGAAGTAAAATTTACTTACGAACAACTGAACCAACAAATTCAAAAGTTTGCTGCTGGTTTACAAGCTTTAGGAGTTGTGTCCACGGAAAATGAGACATCCATACCTCCAAGGGTGGCCTTATTTGCGGATAATAGTCCCCGCTGGATGATTGCTGACCAAGGTATTATTGCTGCGGGTGGAGCAGATGTAGTTAGAAGTGGAACTGCGGATATAGAAGAACTGGTCTATATTCTGCAAAATAGTGGCAGTGTGAGTTTGGTCGTGGAAGATTTAGCCTTGTTGCAGAAATTGAGCGATCGCCTCCAAGACTTACCGATACATTTAATTATTCTGTTATCTGATGAAGACCCAAACCCAGAAGAAAATCTACCGGTGGTTAAATTTTCTCAGGTTATTGCTACGGGAGAAGATCGACCCCTGAAACCGACTAATCAAAATCTGGAAACTTTGGCTACTTTACTTTACACTTCTGGAACGACTGGTAAACCGAAGGGTGTGATGCTAACCCACGGCAACTTACTTTATCAAATTAACTGTATCGGAGCAATTCTCCAACCTAACCCTGGAGAATGTACTCTAAATATCCTGCCAACTTGGCATAGTTTTGGTAGGACGGGAGAATATTTTTTCCTCTCTCAAGGTTGTACCCAAATATATACGAATAAACGTTACCTAAAAAAAGATTTCCAAGAATATAAACCTCATTATATGATTAGCGTCCCCAGAATTTGGGAATCAATTTATGAGGGGGTACAAAAGCAACTACGGGAACAACCGGAAAATAAACAGAAGTTAGCCAAATTCTTCTTAGATATTAGTCAAAAATATATTCAAGCTAGGCGAGTTAGTCAAGGATTAGTTTTGCAAATTAACCCACCGTCTCAGTCAGAAAAATTAATGGCGAATTTGCAAAGTTGGTTATTATGGCCTCTTCATACATTGGGTAAAAAAATTGTTTATCAGAAAATTAGCCAAGCTACCGGGGGTCGCTTAAAGTTTGCCGTGAGTGGGGGTGGTTCCCTGGCGATGCACTTGGAAAATTTCTTTGAAATAATTGGTATCGACTTATTGGTAGGATATGGTTTGACTGAAACTTCCCCAGTTTTGACTGCTCGACACCATTGGGAAAATCTGCGGGGGTCAGCGGGTAGACCTATTCCGGGTAGTGAGATTAAAATAGTGGACTCAGAAACTGGCAAAACTATGCCTCTTGGTGAGAAAGGTGTGGTTTTAGCGCGGGGGCCACAAATTATGAATGGTTATTATCAAAATCCTGAAGCAACGAAGAAAGCTATTGACTCGGAGGGTTGGTTTAATACTGGGGATATTGGTTGGATGACTCCTGCAAATGATTTGGTATTAACAGGTCGGGCAAAGGATACAATTGTTTTGACTAATGGAGAAAATATTGAGCCTCAACCTATAGAAGATGCTTGTGTCCGCAGTCAATATATTGACCAAATTATGTTGGTGGGGCAAGACCAGAAATATCTGGGCGCTTTGATTGTACCTAATGTTGAGGCAGTGGAAACTTTATTGGCTAAAAGTAATCCTGCACAGTCTCAAATAGAGATTGATTGGGAAAGTAAGGAGATTCAAGAGTTGTTCCGTCAAGAATTGAATCGAGAGGTAAAAAATCGGTCTGGTTATCGACCTGATGACCGGATTGGCCCATTTGCCTTGATTTTAGACCCGTTTACGATAGAGAATGGCATGATGACCCAAACTCTGAAGATTAAGCGTCCTGTTGTCACTGAGCATTATCGCGATATGATTAACGGAATGTTTAATTAATTACTATTGGTGATTTTTGATTTTAGGTTTTAATGTAAGCATTTAGCTTTCAGCTATTAGCCTTCAGCTATTAACTTATTGTCAGCTAGAAGTGGCATTAGTCTTGATATTATTGAGGAATAATTGAAAGTATGGATCAAAGCTAAATGTTTAATCTTAGCAGTTGTTTGATTTCCATCATGGCTGAAAGCTAACCCGCTAACTAGCTGAATACTTACGTTTTAATTGTTCTAATGAATCATCTAAAATCAAATTTCTTACCCTTATTTGCAAACAAAAATAAACTCAAACAAATAATTTTATGGAGTATTCTCAAACACAATTACTTCTGAAGCGAGCGATTAATGTTAAAGTGGTCGTTACTCCACGCTGGAAAGAAGAAGCTCAACAACAATTACAAAATCAAATTAATAGTTTAGATAGTCAATTACAACAGCTAGAAATGCAAGGTCAACGCATGATTTCTGAAGTTCAGAAACAAAGTGTACAGCCTCCTGGTCCTCAAGTACAACAGCAGATTGAAAATATTCAATTGCAGGTAAATCAAAAGAAAAATGAGCTTTTGGAGCAGAAAAATCAAGCACTACAACAGTTACAACAAGTACAAACATTGGAATTGGAACAACAGGTTAGTCAGGGTCAAATAGAAAGTGTTTTTACTGCTGATGTTGGAGATAATTTAATCAAAAAAATGCAGGTAGAAATTCTACTGCGAGATGGAGTAATTGAAGAAGTAAGAGGCGAGGTTTAAAACCTACATTCCGCACTTCAAAACGTACTATCAAAAAAGGAGACAGGAGTCAGGAGTCAGGAGAAAATATTGATGGTTAATAGGAGTAAATTAATTAAGTATTTATGCCTTAATATTTTCCCGCAAAATTTGACGAGTCAGATATACTTAATTCTTTATCCTTTTTTGTATTTGTTGTTGTCTAAAATGTAAGCATTTCCGTTAAGGAATGCTCCGTAAACATCTCGGCGACAGCCAAAAAAAGTCATCAGCTCTTACCTTATACAGCAGTTTTCGCGCATTATGAAGTACACAGCTAAAAAGCAAGATGTCTGTGGTACAAGCATTTTATAATTTTAAAGTTGTACGTCATTAGTCCGAAATATGCTGTATTTAGGAAATTATATAGGAATATAGCATTTCCCAAAGTCATAAGGTACAGTCATATTTTTGTCTTTTTATTCCCTGTTCCCTCAAACCTAAAATTTTGTACCTCACGCTTTTTAGGAATTGCTATATTCAAACACTAAAATTATTGCTTAAGTCAGCTTTAAAGCACATCTAAAAACTTTAAATATCCATAGTAAATGTGTTTAATGCCTTAACAAAAAAAGCTGATTGCTGAGTGTTAATATCTTATATGCTTACTCTCAATGACTTAATAACTGAAGTTTTGAGTAAGCATCTAATTCTTTTTTTCAAAATGGTATAATCCTGAAATCAGGTTTTTTGAAATTCAAGATGATTTTGGCTACTAAATAAACTAGAAAAAAATCTATATTTATGGTTTCATAAATATAGCAGGTTGTAAATAAGTTAATTATAATAATCTGTCTGACTAAAAAAATACAGAAAACTTCTGCATTAGCTCCGAAGAGGTTCTAATTAAGCACTAATTTTAATCAAACCTGCTCTAAACAATCGGGCTTTTCTCAGCAGTAAAAAGTTTGTCTAAGATATTTGCAAATTCTCAACTTTTAGTCAAATAACGAGTTTTACTTCTGCTTTTTGCTAGGTTTTTAGCTAAGAGCTATTAGCTACTTTCTGAATGTTATCTCAACATTTTATCAATAAACAAAACAACCGAACACTAACATGATTAACGAAATATTTATGCCCGCCCTTAGTTCCACGATGACCGAGGGTAAAATTGTTTCTTGGCAAAAATCTGCCGGTGACTGGGTAGAAAAAGGCGAAACAGTTGTAGTCGTTGAATCAGATAAAGCAGATATGGATGTGGAATCCTTCTTTTCTGGTTATTTGGCTACGATTATTGTGGAGGCTGGAGATGTGGCCCCAGTAGGCTCGACTATTGCTTTGTTGGCGCAAACAGAGGCAGAAATTGAACAAGCAAAACAGCAAGGAGCAGGTACAGCAAAACAAGAAACTGCTGCGGTGGCTTCTACTTCCACAACTGCGGTTGCCCCGGCCACCACTGCTACAGCGACAATAGTCCCAGAAAATCCTAGTCGCCGGAATGGCCGGACGATCGCTTCTCCTCGTGCCCGGAAGTTGGCCAAAGAATTAAAGGTGGATTTGAGTACCCTGAAAGGTACTGGCCCTCATGGTCGAATTGTGGCGGAGGATGTGGAAATGGCAGGAGGACGTACTCCCACACCTGTAGCTGCGCCTGCAATTATTGCTCCTCCTGTTACTCCTACTCAACCATCTATTCCGATACCAATACCATCTGCTCCTCCTACTCCAGTCACTCCTGGACAAGTGGTGGAGATGAATACTCTGCAAAATGCAGTGGTCAAGAATATGATGGTAAGTCTTTCTGTACCTACTTTCCATGTTGGTTACACCATCACTACAGATAATTTGGATGGGTTATACAAGCAGATTAAGTCTAAGGGTGTGACGATGACTGCTATGTTGGCAAAAGCAGTGGCGATGACTTTGGCCAAACATCCTTTAGTAAATGCTGCTTATGTAGATGGCGGTATTCAGCATCCATCTAGTATTAATGTGGGTGTGGCGGTAGCAATGCCTGATGGTGGTTTGATTACACCAGTATTACAAAATGCTGACAAGATGGATATTTATTCTTTGTCCCGCACTTGGAAGGTTTTGGTGGACAAGGCACGGGCTAAACAGTTACAACCTGATGAATATAGTACGGGTACTTTTACTTTGTCTAATTTGGGAATGTTTGGTGTAGATAGGTTTGATGCTATTTTGCCTCCTGGTCAGGGTTCAATTTTGGCGATCGGCGCATCTCAACCCCAGGTTGTGGCCTCTGCTGATGGGATGATTGGAGTTAAGCGACAAATGCAGGTTAATATTACTTGTGACCATCGGATTATTTATGGTGCTGATGCTGCTAGTTTTTTGCAAGATTTAGCCAAGTTAATTGAAACTAATCCTCAGTCTTTGACTATGTAGATAGTTATTAGTTTTCAGGTAAGCATTCAGCAGTCAGCAAACAGCGGTCAGCTATTTATTTTACTTTGAGAAAACAGCTTTATTAGTTCAGGTAAATTGAATTTTACTATCAAAGCTGACTTTAAATGTTATATTCATTTCAAGCCTTTTTCAGGTTTAGATAGGGTTTGCTGTTTCGCTGCATTCTGCACTAAGAGCTGATGGCTAATAGCTGAATTATTTATTACATTTTCAGCCATTAGCAATTAGCTTTTGGCTGACTTTATACCATTTTGAAAAAAGAATGTTACGAATAATAAGGGTAATAAAAAGACATTAGAGGAGATTTCCCTTCTAAAAAAAAAGTATCGAAGCAATTAATTCTGACTCCTGACTCCTGACTCCTAAAAAATACCCTAGCTATTCGTAGTAAACATTTATCAATTTGCTATTATATATAATGTTTGAAGCATCTATTATCTTATAAATATGATTTAATTTGTCAACTATTGGAGGATTTTAGGGGAAAGCAGAACAGGGAACAGAAAGGAGGAAAAAAATTAAATTGATGAAGTTGATAACTGTTATCTTTTCTTCTTTTCTTCTTTTCAAAAATATCTTAATTCTCACATCTGCTTCCTAATTACTATATTAGTTTGATCGGAGATTGAATGTATCAGGAAAGATAAAAATGAGATAGGGAACTAGGGGTAATTTCGTTCCGAATGCTGTCCCAAAAATATTTGCGGATCATTCCGTCAGAAATTACCTGTACAGGAGTATAAACGAAGAAATCAACACAAATATTTATGATATTTCTGACTTCCCAATCTAGGAAGATATTTACCTCATATCTATCTACCTAGTGGATTTCAATTTTGGCAAATCTTACCAATTTGGGATTTTACTAACTATTCGTTCTCTTAATACTTATTTGACAAACAGTCTCTAAATATTTGCTACAAAAAAAGTGAGATTATATATCATTTTATTTCTTTTTTTTTCTTACTTTTTCCTTATTAATATCAGGATAAAATCAATTATGAAAGCCGTTGTAATGACATCACCAGGGACACCAGAAGTTTTGCAAGTTCAGCAAGTTGCTGACCCCATAATTGAAAATGATAGAGAAATATTAGTTAATTTGAAAGCTGCTGGAGTAAATCCTATTGATACTAAATTAAGAACTCGTGGTACTTTTTATCCAGATCAAATGCCAGCTATTTTAGGATGTGATGGTTCTGGTATTGTGGAAAAAATTGGTAAAAATGTACAAAATTTTCAAGTGGGAGATGAGGTTTATTTTTGTAATAGTGGTATAGGTGCTGCTCCTGGAAATTATGCAGAATTAGCTGTTGTTGATGAAAGATTTGTCGCGAAAAAACCGAGTTCTTTAAGCTTTGTTGAAGCTGCTGCTGCTCCTTTGGTTTTGATTACTGCTTGGGAATCTTTATATGATCGAGGAAAGTTAGAAGCAGGTAGGAAGGTATTAATTCATGGTGGTTCTGGTGGTGTTGGTCATGTGGCTATCCAGTTAGCAAAGTTACAAGGAGCTGAGGTGGCTACTACTATTAGTTCCCAAGAAAAAGCAGATTTTGTGAAAAGTTTAGGTACAGATTTAACTATTTTTAAGAATACAGATTTTGTGGAAACTATTTTAGACTGGACGAATGGTGAAGGGGTAGATTTGGCTTTTGATACTGTGGGGGGAAAGGTCTTTTATGATACTATTCCAGCAGTTAAAGTTTATGGTGATATAGTAACAATTTTGGAACCAAATTATAGCTTGGGAAGTTTGAAGATTGCTAGGCAAAGAAATTTACGGATCGGGTTGGAATTAATGTTAACTCCAATGATGAAAGGATTGATGGAAGCTCAAGAAGACCAGGCTAAAATTTTGCAGCAATGTGGGCGGTTATTTGACCAAGAAAAATTGAAGATTTATGTGAATAGAACTTTTGCTTTAGATGATGCAATGGAAGCACATAGAATGTTAGAAGCAGGCTCGATGATTGGTAAGATTGTTTTGACTATTTAATGTGAGAAAAAGAGGGTATTCTTAGATATTTTTCACGGTTATTTCTGGATAATATTTCTGGATAATATAGCACTAGGAGGTAGGGGATACGGAATAGGGAAAAACAGATAAGCTAATACGCATTTAAAATTCGTCTTAGCAAGTCAGACAGAAATAGGGGTAATTTCCTGCGGAATGCTTGGCAATTCATGAATTGCCCCTACATAATTAATCAGAGTTTTTCTTTGAAAAAACCACACAACAATAAGTGGTTTAAATGTACAACAGTTTAATTTTTCTAACCTTAATGTCCTATATCTAAGACTAAAATAACTTTTCATTTGGGTGCATCTCAATATTTGCAAAAATACTTTTTCCCTATTCCCTATTCCCTATTTCCTGTTCCCTAAAAGCAATAAATTTTTAGCTTTCTTCAAAATTAAGATGCACCCAGTAGATTGAGGAACTTAGTAAATTTCACAGATGCAATTGTTGGCAGAAAACTGATATTTAATAACAGTATATTTTTTAGCTAGATTTAACCACGGATAATTTTGGGGAGAGGTTAAATTTCAAGATAGTAAATTTCAAGATATTACTAACTTTCACCAAAGTTTATTTCATCAAGAGGCAAATTTTAACCAAGTTGAATGGAAAGATAATGTTGATTTTAATGAGACGAAATAGGTAGAGCGGAGCAAAACCTAACATTGCTAACTTTGATGTTGGAATTTCTGATTTTCAACACAACCTATCAGATAATAAATCTTGACTACTAAAAATTATTTAGGGTTTGCTGAAAAAGTCTTATGGGTAAGGGTAGGAGTCAGAAGTCAGGAGTCAGGAGTCAGGAGAACTGGGAATTATAGAGGAGGTAGGAAGAAGAATAGTCCTTTGATTTTTCTACCATAATCTACCCAAAAAGCTTGTACTTTTTCCCAACTTAAAATTGCTCAAACCTTTATCCGTCAATTCTTTGATATTTAATCAGCAAGCCCTATTTAGAAGTAACTGAAGTTCTGAGACTAATAGTAGGTTAGGTACAAGGGAGCAAAACCCAACATTGCTAACTTTGATGTTGGAATTGATGATTTTCAACACAACCTAAAAGACATTCTTACGACTCACTATCATTTAGGAATAACTGAAGTTATGAGACTATATAATTTATGCTTAAATTTATTTTCAACTACATTTTGTTTGATATTTGTAGGTTGTTTCATTACTTGCAATAATGAACTTAAGGCATAATCTTCAGATGAGTTGACTTGCCGATCCAAAAGAGCAATATTAATAGCTAAAGGTAGAGCAATAGCAGCTACATCTGGCTCCAATTCTTCAACTAATAAATCAATAGACTGAGGTACTCTAACAGCAGAACGAATTCCAGATAACATCTTTTCATCTAATCCTAATTGTTGTAAATTAGGGTATATTTCTTCCCATTTAACTTTCTGATTTGGTTCCCCTGCTTGAATAAGATAAGCCATCAACCTTTGCAGCTTTCCTTGTTGCTTGGTTGTCATATTTTGGACAGGTTCAGTTCTAGTTAATTCTGGGGAATTATTGTGATTTTCTTGTTGTTTTACACCATTGACAATTTTTTGCCAATCTTGACTGTCACAAGATTCAGGTTTTTCAACTGTTAAAGAAATACTTATTTTTTTGTCTAGACTAGCATCAAGTTCAGTTACTTCTGCTTTTACTCCCAAAAAACCTAGCCATTTAGCAATAGTATGAATTAATGTGAGACGAGTTGAGTGACAGTTTGCTAATAACCGAACCTGGGTCCGAACCATGGGACGAACTATTTGTGTCAACATTATGGTTAACGTACTGTCTTAGCTATAAATTTACCTTTTTATAGAATAACTAATTTTTATCTAATTAATAGCAATTTTAGCTACAGATTTTTTTTCAGCTTGTAGTAATAAAGATCAGGTAGAAGGAAGAGGGAAAAAATAAAAAAGAATAAAAATGATAAATTTTCTTCCTCAATTAGCTCAAACATTTTCTACAAAAACCAAGCTTTTAGGTAAGCATTCAGCGGTGAGCTAACAGCTATCAGCTTGATTAACTTTAAAAGAGGAAAAAGTAATAAGCGAGATTTCCAAGAATTAAAAGTTACTGTAAAAGTCCATCGGTTAACCTAAAAAGTCTATGGAGCTAAATCGTTCATTTTTATTGCTGACATAAGGTGCATCTCAATGCAAGAATAAAGCCAAAAATTTATCGCTTTTAGGGAACACTTAACTGGAAACAGGGAATAGGGAATAGAGAAAAGGGAATAGGAAAAAAGTATTTTTGCAAATATGAGATGCACCCTCTTAATACTTATTTTACAAACAGTCTCTTATAAACAATTGCTGTTTCGCTGCGCGACATGTTTGCGCAGCATTTCGCAGGAAAAGAAGGTAGCTGACGGCTGAATACTTACATTAACTTTTCCCTGGCATTCTAGCAAAATGTTCTAATAATAGTCGATGAATAAAAATATAGCCACCACCAACTTTTTGTAGAAAAATTAATTGGGTTGCGTAGTCAAGAAAACGAGCATAATTCCAAGGAATATAATTATTAAAATACAAAATAACTCGTAAAATAAAATGTTTGACGCAAGCTTCTCCTCCTCCCACAGCTAATCCGAAAATCAACCCATATTCACCCCAAGCGATGAGGTACCAGTCTAATAATTTAGCAGAGAAAATCATTAATATAGCTGCAATTAAACCAAATATCAAAGCATTTTTAGTTGATAATAAAATTCCTTGATTAGGAATAGTTAGTTCTTCTATTCCCGGACCTGTCATACCACGAACTATTCCTAGAGTTAGTCCTAAGCTTAATCCAGAAATTGCTCCTCTAATTATGGTATGGCTAATCTGATTAATATATCTGACATTATGCCTGAAAAGACTGAATAATATACCAGAAATTAGGCCGACAGTTATGCCAAGAATTACTCGGCTGATAGTATATTTTCCTAACCATCTTAAACTTGAGACTGTATGAATAGTTTTAAACCCAAAGAAACGCCAAAAGTAGAAAAAACAAAAGCCTAAAAGAATTAGAATCTCATAACTTAGTAAAGCTTGATTAAATAAATTCCAAAATAATAATAATATGATCATTAATAGGGTAATAATATAAGCGATGTTATTGATTCTCTTTTGTAGCCAATATGGCTGCATTCGTTCAATTAAAAATACAGTTTCTGATTCTCTAATCATTTGCTTTGCTAACCAACTTAGCCATCTTTTGACTTTCTCTTGAGAATAGAGAATATTAACTGAACGACGCTTAAACATTCGGTCAATATAAGCATTAAATAAATGTTCTCTCAATTCACTATTGCTGCGACTAGGTAACTCTTCAATTGATATTCCTTGATAAGCCAAACTGATAATACTTAAAATCAAAGGAGACCGGGAAAATTCTTGTAATTTAACATCAGATTCTAATGCTTTTCTTACTGCTGCTAATTCTGAACCTGCATTTTTTAAATACTCTTGAATTTGCTCTAAACTTAAAGGCTGTAAATAGATAGCTGCCTGAAATTTTAACTGACTTGAAAGAGCTTCATAATCACGAATCCGACTACAAACTACCATTTCTGTTTGCCCATATTCTTGACAAAATTCATTCAAAGCATCTACACAATCTTCTCGTTTTTCTCTACTAACTTCATCTAAACCATCTAGTAGTAAAAGTAACCTTTGTTCTTGTACCCAAGCTTTACCAATTTGTTGAGAAACTTGATACTTACTATATAATTCCCGAACTAACCAATTAGAGATTGCTTGTTTTTTTCCTTCCCAAGAAGACAAGTTAAAAACAACAGGTATTGATTGGGTTAAATCAACTTCAGTTCTATTAATTAAGTCTCGCGCTAATTCTAATAAAGTTGTAGTTTTCCCAGAGCCAGGTTCACCCAAAATTAATAAAGTTCGCCCCGCTCCCAACTCATCAAATTTATCAATAATTCGAGTACCAGGTGGTAATTCTTGCTGCGGATTTTCTAAATCTTCCCATACTAAACCCCAAGGACGATTAACTGCATTTTTTCGTTCTTCTAATCCTAGTTCAATTAATACTTTCCCATGCAAAGAAGTTTCTAAAACACCTTTTACCCAATAATTTTTTACTTTGTTTAGGAGTATCTGACAGTTTCGATATTCCTGTCGATTCATTGATAAATTTCCATCCGACTTTAGCAGAGAATTATCATCTTTTACTCTCTCCACTTCTGCCAAAACATTATTAATCCAATTTCGACTAAAAATTGTTTCGTAGATTCGATTATAAACTTTTAATTTGCCTTGATGCTGTACGATAGCTCCAGTTAATCTTAATTCTAATTGTTCTGAATTTTGATGAACTTTTACTCCTTTTGTCTGCAAAATTTTTTGATATAACAATAATAATCTATGGTTTCGCTCGCTTAATAAGAGGCGGTCACGAATCGTTCGTAAATGTTGTGGTTCATCCTGACTTTCCCAATTATTTATGATTAGATTTTTTACTAAATCTTCTACCCATTCTTTTTCTTTATCAGTGGGTATAAAAGACTCAGCTCTTAGGGTAAGTTGACAAAGTTTTTGAGTCAGAAAAGGTTGCCCTCCAGTCCAATTTAATATTGCTTGTAATACTGCTTGAGGATTAGT
>JBFRWR010000453.1:0-4646 GCA_051439685.1 Trichodesmium sp. | reverse complement strand
AAGTTTAAACAACAACTAATCCCTATTAGGGATTGAAACTTTTGCAAATCTGGCTGCTTTGTTGCTGTCTTGAATTTCGTTTAAACAACAACTAATCCCTATTAGGGATTGAAACATTATAGATAACTTATTTCCTATCTGTTGCAGGGTTGTTTAAACAACAACTAATCCCTATTAGGGATTGAAACGGGTTTCTAGTAAAAAACACAATGCCTCTGTTGAGTTTAAACAACTAATAATCCCTATTAGGGATTGAAACAGAAACAACAGTAGAGAGACAACCATAATCTGTAGGGGCGATTTCCTACGGAATGCTCCGCAAACGCGAATCGCCCCTACAATATCTACAAAATCCCTTTCAGCAATTGAAACTATTAACTTTCAAACCAAATTCTTTACGCTTTCAATAGCACTTTCTGGAGTATCCACAATAAAAACTGTTTCAGGAGACAAAGCAACAAAAAAAGCCTGACTTTCTAAACTACTACCCAACAAAATAACCCTTTTATTATTCTTAATTGCTAAAGCAACCTCCGAAGCAGTACCCGCTCCCATCCCACAAGCAATCACAACATCACTAGAAAGCACATTAATATTATTCCGACTATTACCCATATCACTAACAATCGGAATATCAACCGCCTCAGAAATACCATCAAGATTATTCCCAGGCAAAATACCAATAGTTAAACCATTAGCAGACTTAGCACCCCGACTGGCAGCATCCATCACCCCCATATTCCGCCCACCCGTCAATAAAACCCAAGATTCTTGAGCAATTAATTGACCGAGTTTATAGGCATTTTTGAGGTCTGTTGAAGTTGCATTATTACCCGGTCCCATCACGCCAATAATTATTTTTTTCATTACTTATAAATATCTCTAGAAAATAGGGAATAGGGAGAAATAATTGATAATTAGCATTGCAGAAATAAGGTATAAATTTCCTAAATTTATCAGGTGTAAATCAGACATATTTCCCATTTAGGTAGGGGTAATTTCCTACGGAATGCTCCGCAAACATAAATTACCCCTACAATGAATTACCCCTAATTTTATTCAGCAACGCCATTGATAATTTATAGATAATAATTGGTTTTACAGCGTATTCCACCTTGGTGAGGTACAGCCACGCGAGCAAGATGCTCGCACTGGATAGATTTAATTATTAATATCTGTACTTCATATACTTGGAATCTGCTGTATTTTTGATTTTTGGAAACATATTCTAAATTCTTAAAAAATAATACCCAAAATCATTCCACCTAATAAAATAAAACCAATCCAAACATTCTGTCTAAATATTTGCCCGTATGGTTTTAATATTTCCTCTTGCCGTAATTTTCCATATTGAATAAACCAAAATATTATGGCAGTAGCAAGAGCTATCCAAAAGCTAATATGTAACTCCATTTCTCTGCCTAATAAACCCAATAAAACAGCAGTTAAAAAGAAAAATATACCAACAGCATTAGCAGCATATTCCCCAAAAAATAAAGCACTAGAATTAACACCTACACGCCGATCATCTTCGCGATCGCTCATTGCATAAACCGTATCGAAACCCAAAGTCCACAAAATAGTCGCTGCCCACAATATCCAAGTTGCAGTATCTAACTTACCTACCGCTGCACTCCAACTAATTAAAACAGCAAAACCCCAAGCAATAGATAATACTAACTGAGGTATGGGAAAAACTCGCTTTGCCAAAGGATAACAAATAATTACAGGAACCGCTGCAACAGATAACCAAAAACTTAGGGGGTTGAGATATAGAGCAATAATTCCAGCACAAGCAAAGGCAATAATAGCAATTACAATACCAGTTTGAATCGTCAGGGCGCGGGAGGCAAGAGGGCGATCGCGAGTTCTCTCCACTTCTGGATCGATGTCCTTGTCCCACAAGTCATTAATTACACAACCCGCCGCACTGGTGGCCAATGTCCCGACGATAATTACGCCGACTAATGGTAGAGGTGGCATAGCGTGGGTGGCCAAAAAAACAGCCCACAACGCAGGAATCATTAAAATCAAGCGTCCAGCAGGTTTATCCCATCTGAGAAGCTTAATTACTTTGATGAAGGTTGATTCTAATTGAGGTGAATAAGATTCGGTCATTTTCAGTCGTCAGTTGTTAGTTATTAGTTATCAGTTATATCAAATCTGCTGACTTCGGTATAAAAAATGTTTCATCTCAGCAACTATTGCTAAATCTTTCTAGATATCCCCATCTCCCCACACTCTTTATCTAATTAAACCAATGGACTTACCCCTACATTTATGGCAATTGGCCAATCGCTCCTAAAGATGGTATAGCACTACGCCGACATGGCTCTTGACATTTCTAAATCCTAGAACCCTTGAAAAGTCTGCTACTCCCTATTCCCTACTCCCTACTCCCGCTTCGGGTAGCACTATATATATTTTCATATTTGTGTAAGTCCTGTTTAGTTATTCTCAAGAGTTTGATACCTTAATAATTTGATTGTGTCAAGATATAGATTCCAATTTAATCATTTCTTTTTATAATTAAATACATGACATTATTTAATCTAAAATTTAACAAACTTGTAAATTAGGATACATTTATGGTTACATCAGTTCCCCTAGTCAAAATCCCTACTCCATTAGAAAATAAACACCCTATCTTAGCAGCTATAGATATGGGTACAAACTCCTTACATTTAGTAGTAGTAAAAATTGACCCCACCTTACCCACTTTTACCATTATTGACAGAGATAAAGAAACAGTCAGACTCGGAAACTGCGAAGCTAAAGGCAACTTAAAACCCGAAGTCATGAATAAAGCGATCGCCACTTTAGAGCGTTTCCAAAAAATTGCTAAAAGTGCTAATGCAGAGCAAACTATTATTGTTGCTACCAGTGCTGTGCGAGAAGCACCCAACGGTCAACAATTTCTTAACAGAATAGCTGATCAGTTAGATATGTATGTTGACCTTATTTCTGGTCAGGAGGAAGCACGACGAATTTATCTAGGGGTGCTTTCCGCAATGGAATTTAACAACCAACCCCATATTATAATTGATATTGGTGGAGGTTCCACAGAATTAATCTTAGGTGACGGCAAAAACCCCCGTACTCTCAGCAGTACAAAAGTAGGAGCAGTACGTTTGACCAAAGAATTTGTCACTACCGATCCTATTAGTAAAACAGAATTTGCTTATCTGCAAGCTTACATCAGAGGTTTACTTGAACGTCCCACAGAAGAATTATTAGCTAATCTCAACGAAGGTGAAACACCTCAATTCGTGGGAACTTCAGGAACAATTGAGACTTTAGCAACCCTTCATGCGTATCAAAAATTTGGTGAAGCACCAACTCCCCTAACAGGTTATCAGTTTAGTTTTGCTGACCTTGAAGACTTAGTTAATATCCTGAAAAAATTATCTACCTCCGAACGACGAGAGCTTCCCGGAATGTCAGAGAAGCGATCAGAAATTATTCTAGCAGGCGCTTTAGTATTAAGGGAAGCAATGGACTTATTAAACATGGAGTCGATAACCCTTTGTGAAAGAAGCTTACGAGAAGGAGTAATAGTTGATTGGATGTTAAACCACGGTTTAATAGACGATCGCCTCCGGTTCCAAAGTTCAATTCGCCAACGAAACACCTTAAAAATTGCCCAAAAATATCAAGTCAACTTAGAATATAGCGAACGGGTTGCATCTTGGGCGTTACATTTATTCGATCTCACTCAAGGAATGCTGCATGAATGGGGGGGTCAGGAACGAGAATTATTATGGACAGCAGGAATTTTACATAATTGTGGCGTTCATATCAGTCATTCATCCCATCATAAACATTCTTATTACTTGATTAAAAATGGGGAATTATTGGGTTATAGCGAGATAGAAATAGAAGTCATTGCTAACTTAGCTCGTTATCACCGCAAAAGTTCACCCAAGAAAAAGCATGAAAATTATTACAACTTACCCAAAAAATATCGCCAAGTTATATCTCAATTGAGTGCATTGTTAAGGTTAGCAGTAGCTTTAGATCGGCGACAAAAAGGAGCGATCGTCAATGTCAAATGTGAGTTAAACAAAAATAAACAAGAATTTTATCTGTATTTACAACCGACCGATCCTGAAGATGACTGTGCTTTAGAATTGTGGAGTTTAGACTATAAAAAACAGGCATTTGAGCAGGAATTTGGTTTAAAATTAATCGTAAAATTACAACCTGCTTCAGTGGACTGACATATATAGAACCCATTTGGTATAAGGGAGACAAGGGGAAACGGGGACACGGTGACACGGGGACACGGTGACACTCTCTCTGGTAGTCTGGTGTGTCTCTGACTCTGGTGTGTCCTCAAGAACAGTCTCTCCACCTCTCCCTTTCTCCGCGTCTCCCCCTCTCCGCGTCTCCGCGTCTATTTTTACATAGTTCCCAAACTGGAAGTCCCCCTTGAGAAGGGGGATTTAGGGGGATCGTTGATGTAACTCACGCTCGCTGAAAACTTCTATATTAGTTCAATTTATAACTAATGCTCCGATCTATTCTTTCTTACCAATTGTACAACAATCTTGAATCGGATCATCAACTAAATCATCATACCACCTACCTAATAAAATCTTCAATCTAGCATTTATCTCTGGATCGTCAGGATTACTCCGACGTAA
>JBFRWR010000452.1:0-9894 GCA_051439685.1 Trichodesmium sp. | reverse complement strand
GACTCTGTACGACCATTGGTTTGCAAACCAAAAATTGTACCTCTGTCATACACTAGATTAAATTCAACATAACGGCCACGTCGGTATAGCTGAAAGTTGCGTTCCCGATCGCCATATTTCATGGGTTGCCGTCGCTCTACTATTGTTTTATATGCTGGTAAGAATGATCTACCACAATCTTGTATAAATGTAAATAAAGATTCCCAATCACGAGATTCAGGAACTCCTAACTGCTGACTATAGATTGCTGCTGGCCCTTGACTATCTGGCCCTTTGTATAATTCTCCTTGACCATCTTGATAATCAAAGAATATGCCTCCTACACCACGCATTTCTTGACGATGCTTCAAGTAAAAATACTCATCACACCACCTTTTAAATACAGGATAATACTCTTTGTGGCTTTTGTCACAGGCTGCCTTAATAGTTTGATGAAAATGAGCTGCATCTTCGGCATAAGGATAGTAAGGTGTTAAATCTATACCACCACCAAACCACCATACAGGTCCAGCTTCAAAATAGCGATAATTCAGATGCACTGTTGGTACATAAGGATTTCTAGGGTGTAGTACCATAGAAGTTCCTGTTGCATAGAAACCATGACCAGCCGCTTCTGGTCTTTGGGTTAGTATACTAGGAGGTAATTTATCTCCCCATACTTCTGAAAAATTCACTCCTCCTTGTTCAAAAACTCCACCGTCTCTAATTACACGAGACCTACCTCCGCCACCACCTGGACGTTCCCAACTGTCTTCTTTAAATTTCTCAACTCCATCTAATTCCTCTAGTCCTTGACAAATTTCATCTTGTATATCCTTCATAAATTGACTGACTCTACCTTGGGTACTACTCACTGGTAGAGATATAGATGATGTTTTTTCTGGCCTAGTTGAAGTTGTCATAAGTACAATTATTTATGTTGCAAATTGACTAAAATTTTAGTCTTTTCCAGACTTTTAATCCTACCATGCTCTTGATCATCTAGTTACAATTTCCTGACTATTTACTCTTTTTTTGAGTACATTTACTTATACAGAAAACTATTTTTGTTAGTTTTAGGATTTACGCAAAGAAACCCGGTTTCTACGGTCAATCATTGTTTTTAACAAAATACTTCTACTAGAAACCGGGTTTCTCAGTTTGCCTGGCTTTAGTCCTGAGTCGATCAAATTTCAGGATATATTTTTTGATCTGTATAATCCACTTGACATCCTCCCGATCTCTTACGAGACAGGGCGGGATTCCCGCTCCATCCCTGTTAGGGGCTTTCTGTTGCCTCTGAAAGAGGCACTCGGAAAATATCATATCGGTCGATTTTTATCAATTGTCTTCCGTACCACTCAGCCTTGTACTCTAATTGTCTTGTCGCACCAACTCTCCCCAGTTAGCATCACTGATAACTCTGGCTAATTTGTGATTTTTCACCATGTTTTTTACGGCCATTTCCTCAACTACTATCGTTTGGTTTTCTCTTATTAGTTGGGTTGTCAGTTTATGGGTATAATCAAGTCTTGAGTCTTTAATTTTTGCGTGTATTTTGGCTACTTTAAGCCTAGCTTTCTGATATCAGTAGCTCAAGCGGAACCATTGGGATTAAAATTATAAACTGTTATCTTTGTCATCCCCTATCCCAGGGAAGGCTTGATAACTCCTTGTTTTGGTAAATATCTTAATAGTTTTGCTGATTTTTCAGACAATTTTACCGAATAATTATTAATAACATATAATCAATTATCTGATTAAAATTCTCCCTTTTTAAGGGGATAAAATCTTTTTTTTTCCTGATTTTTCAATCCCCTCCCTCAAAGCTATCCATTATCAGCAAAATTCTTGACAAAAGTGGATAATGCCTATTGTAAATAGCTTACCGAAAAATTAAGGTATAAAGCCTCGACCTTCATGGAGAAAAAAGAAAAAATTTTCCTTTTATTCAATCCTCTTCCTTTTAGGGAGAGGTAATTATCAATTATCAATTATCAATTATCAATTATTGAAGAGCATTTTGCTGGTTTTACTAATTTGACAAATTGACTAACTTGTGTATTCCTAACAGTTGTTTTTTGTCGTTGCGATCGCAACGACACTAGGAGCTTTCAGCCTCTAATACATCAAATGATATTTTTGTCAAGTTTTATGTTAAGAAAGATGTTTATAAAGCATAGCTTAAAAGGAGAGGCTTGATACCTTATTTTTTGGTCATGTCAAGGAGCTATATAGTATAAATACCTGCCAAGCTACCGTGTTTTATACTACTTTTAATGTTACAAATTGACGTGCGGAATGTGGGATCAAAACTTCTGAGTTCTGTACGGGTAATTTCCTACGGAATGCTCCGCAAACATGAATTACCCCTGCTCACTTCTGACTTCCGTGTAGTAGACTGACACAGCTAAAACTGTGGAATAGATTTTTGTTTCCAGGTGTCTTTTTCTCCCCACCCTCCCCACACTTCCCACCCTACCCACACTTCCCATCTAATGCACCATTTAAGGTGTGTCGGTCCAGTAGCGGTACTACTCCCTACTCCCTACTCCCTATTCCCTACTCCCTATTCCCTATTCCCTAATTCTTATAGATTGACAAATAAGCCAGAAATGTGTATCTAAGAGCTTAGATTAAAATCTAATTAACTATTAACCATGCAATTATCAAATTTGCTGTCTCGTAGTCCATTAATTATTTTGGGCGCGATTGCTGGAATGATGGTCTCTCATCAAAGCGCGATCGCCACAAAAAAAATAGTAATAGATATAGCTGGCCCAATTAGGGCATCTGTTAAAGTCAAAGACTTGCAAATATTTGCAGAGACAGGTGAAACAACTAAAACAATTTCTCAAGCTCTAGGTATATCAAAAGTAAACCCCAATACAGTTCGTGGATTAATGACTTTAGAAGTAGGGGCTAACGTTACGAACATCGCTAGAGTGTTGTATAGTAATTTAGGCCAAAATGTGACAAAAGGAATTGCTGAAGTAGTTCAGACTAGACATAACTATGAAAGTGACAAAGCCCTACGTTCTGCAATTATCCTCGCAGCAGCAGATGATAACCGGATATCAGTCCTAGAAGTTCTAGAAAAATATCCTACGGAGGAAATGCACATTAATGTAGGTAAAATTAACGAAATTGTAGAAAGAGTCAAAGGGACTATTAGTAATTTAGAGGAATTACTCCAATAATTCCTTGATTCTCAAGGCAAAGGCCGAATTATTATAGATCGTTTTCTTGATTATGATTGAGCTGGGCAGTTTCAGAGTCAACTGCCACAGCTTCTATGTATTGACTATCCATCAGAAATGCTCCCTTCTCAAAACGAACAGCCCAATAATTTCCTGGTTTACGACTCAAAATAGTTCCTTCTTCACCCAAACGCACTACATTAGGGGGACGTAATATTGGCATTGATTCAGCAGTTTTGATATATGGTGGTTGAACTACTAATATTACTTTCTGGCCAATAGAAAATTCTGTTTCCATTCTTTTAATCCAACTGATTATACTTGCTTTTTGATGTCTCCAGGGGTTAAAACACCCTGGATTCTGAGCGGATGTGCTTACGCGGGCGCTATTGCCACGCGACGCACTGCTTACGATATTTTCTAGTTAGATCGTCCAACTTATATCGTTGTGGAAGCATCAAAACTTCCCTACCAACCTTGGCCAAGTCTAAACTTAGCTGTGTCGCTACTTTTCTGATAATATTTCCAGCACCATTAGCATCAGCATTAATTAATTTGCCTACTGCTGAACGGTACAAACCACGATTAACACGCTTTCCTGATCCTTCCCACCTTTTCCTACGGAATGCTACGCAAACGGGTTTTTCACCAAATGTCGGCAGAAAATCATCATCTAAAAACGATGCCTTAGAAGTATACGATTCCTCAGTCTCAACAAACTCAATCCCATACTGCTTAGATAATTCAGCTATCCGGGCTTTTAACTTGGCCGTAGGTATTTGAACGAACTGCTGGTTATTTCTCTTGCCAATGCTAATACTATCTTTTTGGCCTTGATTCCAACCAAACACTATCGTACCTATTTGATGCTCAATGCACCAGTTAATCACAAACCTAGCTGCCTTATTAATATTGTCGCGCATCATTCGGTTACGCTTTTCAGTAATAGCAGCAAGTTGGTTATCCCAATAGTCACCAGGCTTGCCTGATTTTATTTTAGCTACTTGCTTGTTGTACCATTGATTTTGAGATTTAACCTTTCTTCCATCAACTATAAAAGCCTTGCCAACATTACTCACGCAGGTCAACCAATTGCTCAAACCAGGGTCAATACCCAAAACATTTTCTACTATTGGCTGACCTTTTTCTAACTGTGGTTGCTCATAAACAAATTCTAAATAGAAACAGTTATTTCTAGGGACGAACCTAAATTCTTTAATTTGGTTGAAATCTAAGTTGCTAGGCATTGGCAACAAGAAATGATCAATGCCGAACCATACTTTTACTTGCTTACCTAAAGGGAACTTAAGCATTCCATTCACCAGCCTTACCCACCGTGCCGGATAACTGACAACTGCTAAACCATCCTTTTTGCGGTATTTTGGTGGTTTTGGCTTTTGTGCCAGTTCTCCTGATTTAAACATTTTAGCTAGTCTGGCATAGGAGTTAAAGGACTCAATCACAGAGTGCAGTGTTTGTTGGGCACACGCTGAACGCATTGCCTTAAAATGCGGATTATTTTTTAGCTCAAAATCTAGTTCAGCTTTAGATAAAAAGCGCCCTGCTTTAAACAGCATTTGGCGACAATAATAAATCCCGCAGTTAGTAAGCTTATTGGCTTCTGTGCATAGGTATTCAAGAGTTGCCATAACTTCTGGGTTACTTTTAACTAAGTGTTGTTGACATCCGTACATTAGCCATTACCTCCTGTAGATACAATATCACTAATAAACATATTATGTCTACAAGATGATGAAGAAAAAACCAGACGAATATAGAAGAAATCCTCACTCAGTAACACTGATTAATTACCATTTTGTATTTTGTCCAAAGCGTAGAAGGCCAGTATTGATAGGAGATGTAAAGCAACGATTGCAACAGATTATTTTTGAGTTATGTACTGAGCATGATTGGAGACTAATAGCTCTAGAAATAATGCCAGACCATGTACATTTATTGTTAGAAGTTGACCCAACTTTTGCACCCTCTGTAATTATCAAACGAGTCAAAGCTAGGGCTTCTCATCACTTGAGAAAAGAATTTCCTAGATTACTAAAGTTACCCACACTTTGGACTCCTAGCTTTTTTTGTGCCACAACAGGAAACGCTTCAACAGAGACTATTAGGAAGTACATTGAAAATCAAACCGGAAAGTAACGCCGGGTTAAAACCCGCGCGTCGTTATTCAACCAGCCGTTAAAACAGGCTGGCTAACTTCCTCTCGTGATTTTTTAGGTTTTTTAATTCACATTTTCAAGCTTGACACCCTACTATGTAGTCCTGCATAGCAATGGTATGGGAAGTGTCGGAGGTGTGGGGAGTTTTGGAAAAAAAATATATATTCTCAGCATTAGGGACATATTTAGCTCCAAAAACTGCCATAATTTTAGGGAACATATTAAAATAGATATGGTGAATATAAAATTATAGGGGGTAATAATTATGGCTACAGGTCGCCGCGTTTCCCGAGTTTCTTCATTAATCAAACGGGAAATCAGCCAGATGTTGCTCCATGGTATTAAAGATGACCGAGTAGGTATTGGTATGGTCAGTGTTACAGATGTAGATGTTTCTGGAGACTTACAACACGCTAAAATCTTTGTAAGTATTTATGGCTCTGATGAAGTAAGAAGGCAAACTATGGAGGGTCTTAGATCTGCAACTGGTTATGTCCGTAGTGAGCTTGGTCATAGAATACGTCTACGTCGAACTCCCGAAGTTATCTTTATAGAAGACCGCTCTTTAGAACGAGGGACTCAAATTATATCACTCTTAAACCAAATTTCAGAGGAACGGCAACGACACGACAAACAGGAAACAAAAGATATTGGAGACCAGAACTCTCAAGAAGAGACTTCTCAGGAAGAGATAATAGAATAATTAATTTATCAATTCCCCATTACTAAATATATGAATTTAGCAGAAAAAGTTGCTCAGATGGTAGTTGTCAGAGCATCTGGTTATTTATTTGACGACCAAATTCGTTATCCAGACTGGGAACCCCCTAACAGCAAGCTTAAATATTGGCTGGAAGAATTGGGCGTTGGAGGAGTAATTTTTGTCGGTGGGAGTGCTGTGGACTTGGCAACTCGTATCCAACAACTTCAGTCCTGGGCAAAAATTCCTTTGCTTTTAGCTGCTGATATTGAGGAAGGAGTTGGTCAAAGGTTTGCTGGAGCAACTTGGTTTCCTCCACCTATGGCGATCGCTGCTATTGCTCAGACAAATCTGAAAAAAGCCCTAGAATATGCTGAAACTATGGGGAGAATTACTGCCCAAGAGTCTATGGCTATTGGTTTGAATTGGGTTTTGGCTCCAGTAGTGGATGTGAATAATAATCCTGATAACCCAGTGATTAATATTCGGGCCTTTGGGGAAACAACGGAATTAGTGGGTCAATTGGCCAGGGCGATGATTCGAGGGACTCAAGAATATCCAGTCCTGACTACTGCTAAACATTTTCCTGGTCATGGAGATACGGCAGTAGATTCTCATTTTAATTTGCCAGTTATCACTCATTCGGAAAGTAGGTTGGCAGAAATTGAATTGCCTCCTTTTGTCGAGGCGATCGCTGCTGGGGTAGATTCTGTGATGAGTGCCCATTTATTAATTCCAGCCTGGGATGACAAACTACCAGCGACTTTATCTAAGAAAATTATCACAGGTCAGTTACGCCAAAACCTGGGTTTTGATGGATTAGTTGTCACTGATGCTTTGGTAATGGGGGCGATCGCTAAGAATTATGGTTTGGCCGAAGCTTCTGTTTTGGCCGTAGAAGCTGGTGCGGATATTTTGTTAATGCCTTTAGATGCAGAGGTGACAATTAATGCTGTGTGTGATGCGGTGAGTCAAGGCCGGATTTCTGAATCACGGATCGATAAATCTTTAGAAAGAATTTGGCAAGCTAAAAGAAAAGTTTATCCTACTTGGCAACCGGAAATTATGCAAAAACCAAATTTTACTTCTGTCCCTGTACACCATTTATTTGAAAAGTTGCATCAACCACAGGCAATGTCAGCAGTAAATCAGATTTTGCAAGACTCTGTACAAGTAGGTGTAGCCAAATTTGCTGGAAATACAGATGACAAACCTTTAAGAAATCTGGTCTTTGTCCAGGATTTACTCAATAGTCCCTTTTTAGGTAATCATACTCCAGCGATCGCTCTGCCCAAAAAATTTGGTTATCAACCACAGCTAATTGACAATAACTCAGAATATCCTCAAAGTAATCAACCCCATAGCTTGACTCTGCTACAACTATTTATTCGTGGCAATCCTTTTGGCAAATCAGCTAGTTTAACACAATCAGCACAGGATTTAGTTAAAAAATTATTAAAAAATGGTGAATTGCAGGGTCTAATCATATACGGTAGTCAGTATACATTGAAACAATTTTCTCCAGAATTGTTATCAGAGATACCTTATATCTTTACTTATGGACAAATGCCAGCAGCCCAAGCTGTTTCTCTAGAGCTTTTATTTAAGGATTTCTCAAGTATCTCTCTAAAATCTGAAACTTTTTATTAATATCTGGAGCAATTAAGTCTCAAGGTGATGTTGATAAGGCCATTATTTACAGTTATCCCGTGATAACAACCCGTAAATGCCTATATCCTGTCTACTTTGAATGTACATGAATGTTATTAGGACCAACACTAAAAAGAATGTGTTGGTTTTGTGACTTTTAGAATACTTATCAAAATAAGATAACAAATTGTAACTATGTATACTGAAAAAATTAACATTCACAATTAGCAATTGTGGTTTATATTATTAGTATCTCCAAAAAAATACTCAAGCTAGGCTAAGAGGGTGACCATGACTTACACTACAGTTCAATATTCTTTAGACATTATTAGAGACGAAGCAGCAGAACTCGTACATAGAGGAGTGCTTAGTCGTCAGCAGCCTATTTATACTCTTTGCCAATACATTCCTGCCAGGGAATGGGCCTGTGTAGAAGGTGAGTTAGAAGAATGTGACTTTCTACTCAGAGATAGAATTGGGGACTTAATAGGTAATGAAAAATGGGACAATGACTAAAAAAAGCCTAACCCAGTCTAAGTTAGACTATTGCTTGGGTTAGGTAGTGTAATTGATCCTAATTTTCCAGAATTTGTTAATAGCTGAAGATAGGGGATAAGACACATCTATACTTAGACTCCTATGATGTGTCATCAATTATTATTCTTTTAAAAAAAAATTGGAAAGTAACTTACTTTTAAGAGTCTGATTCTTGAAACTTTTGTAAATCAGCTCGTAGGTTAGCTATTTCTTGAGTTAGCTCTAATAAATCTCTTTGTACATCTGATTGGGCAAACTCTGAGACAGGACTAGCAGAAACTGTTGTACTATCAGTATTAACTTGACTATTTTGTTGATTCAAGATTGTATCAACAAAATTCCGAGCTTCCTGCTCAGTGGTCTCTCCCCTTTCAGCCCATTCTTCAGCTAATTTATCAAAATCAGAATTTAATTTATTCAAATTTTCATCTCGTTTGCTAGAGTCTTGCAAAGTTTCCATAAAAAAGGATGTGGCACCTAAAGTGACACGAAATCCTTTTTGTATGACTTGGGTTAGATTATCAGGATTCATAACTGTAAGTCAACTAAATATTAAATGGACATTTCTCATCTTTAATCAATGAGAAATATATCTTACTGGTAATATAACCCTGATAGAAGTAAGTGGAAAGTTATTCGAGAATATTTTTAGCTAGAAAGTCCTATAATTCGGCTGCTAATTTTTTGAATAAAAACCCGCTCCCCATCTACGGAAAAACAAATATTACAAAATTTGGCAAAAAGCACCTCAGTTTCTGGGTTTAACTGCATATTGGATAGATAGGTGTGTAGTTCACTCCAGGAGAATTAATCTTTCAAAGCAAAAGTAAAGATAATTTCTGAAATGGAATAAAGTCTGTCTAGATTTGACTATAGCATTTTCAAATGAGATGTAAATCTAGATAGATTTTTTTGATAATAAAAAATCTTGTTTTTAGTATCCACTCATCCTTGTGGAAAGCTAGTATTAAATGCGGTTTTCTCTTCTTTACTATTCCCTGTTCCCTCCATACCTATTCCCTTTTTCATAGAACTGGGTTGTCGTATTTCAAATGAAAACGCTATATACTTTTACTCACGATATTTACTAGCAAAATCTAGATTCTTTGAATTTGAATAATATAGAATCTGGATAATTAATAGCTGGCGTCATTGCGACTGGAACGGAGTGGAAGGAAGCAATCTCAGAGGTGCGCGGAGATTACTTCCTATCCTCGCAATGACGACTGTTCAACCGGATTCTATATAACTGCAAATTTCAAAGCTAATTTATTTTTGAGGCTGATATAATTAGGGCTTGCTGATTAAATATCAAAGCATTTACAGATAAAGGTAAGTACCTTTTTGGGGTCGAAAAAAGTGCCTGGTTTTCAGCTTTTCACCCTCAAAAAGTTAGTATTTGAGGCAAGAGTTAGGCAGAAAAATAACGGGACAATTCTTCCAACTACACTCCTCGCTGATTCCCTTTTATCCTCTCTTCCCCTCCACCGGAGGTGTTAGGGGTGAGTTGTCTCCTGTCTCCTGTATCCTACCCTCACCCATAAGACTTTTTCAGCACACCCTAACTATATTTTCTAGCAAAATCTAGATTCTTTGAATTTGAATAACTGAGAAAACTTAAAACTCACCTTCGGCAGGTCAATTTGTAACA
>JBFRWR010000451.1:0-14472 GCA_051439685.1 Trichodesmium sp. | reverse complement strand
TTTACCAGAGTTCTGGTTTCATAGACTTGGAATTGTATGATATTTATCGTCGTCGTGAGAAGGATAAGTCGATGTTGAAGTTTGAGACTTTTTACAACCGATACTTTGAAGGAGACGAATTTTTAGCGCGGGATGCTATTCGTAACTATAATCATCGGATTGTTTCTATCGAACCGTTGGAAGAGCGGTTTGATGTTTATGATATCGAAGTTCCCAATACTCATAATTTTGCTTTAGCTAGTGGAGTTTTTGTGCATAATAGTGCTAAACAAGGTCGCGATCGCCGTTTCCAAGCTATATTGCCGTTGCGGGGTAAAATTATCAACATTGAGAAAACGGATGATGCCAAAATCTACAAAAATAATGAAATTCAATCAATGATTACAGCTTTAGGTTTGGGTATCAAAGGGGATGAGTTTGATGTTTCTCAACTGCGGTATCATAAGGTGATTATTATGACTGACGCTGATGTTGATGGTGCTCATATTCGGACGTTATTGTTAACGTTTTTCTACCGATACCAACGGGCGTTAGTAGATCAGGGTTATATCTATATTGCTTGCCCTCCATTGTATAAAGTGGAACGGGGTCGGAATCATTATTATTGTTATAGCGATCGCGAACTTAATCAACTGATTCAAAATGAGTTTCCTGGGAATGCTAACTATACTATCCAACGGTTTAAGGGTTTGGGTGAAATGATGCCACAGCAGTTGTGGGATACAACGATGAACCCTGAAACTCGGACTTTGAAACGGGTAGAAATTGAAGATGCGGCGGAGGCGGATCGGATATTTACTGTGTTGATGGGCGATCGGGTAGCGCCGAGGCGTGAGTTTATTGAGACTTATGGACCGAAATTGAAGATTACCGATCTGGATATTTAATTTTAGGTAGGGTGGGCAAATGTGAGTTGATATTGAATTTGTAGGGGCGCTAGGCGAAGCCCATGCCATCAGGCTATATTGCCATTAGCTACGCACAACTTGACTAAGGTCATGCTACCGCAAACGTTTTATATGTTGCGGAGCAAAACGCCCCTACAGAATGTTAAACCCACATTCCGCACTTCAATTTGAATTACGATAGGTTACAGAAAAACTATCTATTTAATTAAGTAAAATTACTTATGGTGTTTAGTAAGTTCAAGTTAGATCATAAAACGGACGTAAGGGCGGGTTCTGCACAAAATTCATCGGCAGTAGCATGAAATTAGGTAAACCCGCCCCCTAACAATATCATGCAATGCGAAGCGCGGGGCGGGTTTATTTAACTAACGGCTTGATATGAATGCCTTTGGCTGAACCCGCCCCTACCACAGAATAATAGGTTCAAATGCAAAATACTGATAACTGATAACTGATAACTGTAAAGTGCCAGGTATCGTTGAGAAAAAAAAGAGAAGGCTCAATCTCCCTCTCTTGTTGTTTTTAGCGTTTGCTCTTTCTTTTACTGCCTAGCATTAAACCGCCTAGTGTGATAAAACCGAAAATTAGGCTTGGTTCTGGGACTGACGCTGCTGGATCGCTTCCTTCCCTGCTGCTGGCTAATTCGAAACGGCCTCCTTTCCCTTCAAAGGGGAACACAACCGCAGTTGGAGTGTCTCGCCACGCCAGAGGATTGTCAGGAGAATTATTATGCGAAACCCTCAATTGGCTCGGATCGCCATCTTCACCGCCCCCACTAAAAGAAAATGAACCGAACACGTTGTTGCGGAAGTCACCCCCCTGAAAAATAAGCTGAATATATTGCCCATCTGAGGGATCGTCAGTTCCATTCAGATCGAAAGAAATTGCTTCTGCTGTTGCCATTAAATTCAATGGACCATTACCAATCAGTTCCCCATTTGTTGTGTTTATTATTACTGGATCATAAAGATTACTGTTAAAGGAGAGCTCAAAATCTATTATGTTTTCGAAATCAATAGCTCCTAGAGTACCATCAGTTTCAATTATTCCCATTACATCTAGAGTGCCATCACAATTATAGCTGCAAGCATATGATTGGGAAAAGGTGTAGGTTAAAGCTTGAGCAGCAGGTGTAAATAAACCAATTGCAATGAAAGCTAAAGCTGCTGCCGGGTGGGTTCTTTTGACTGTTTTTAGCACGATGCAGTTCCTTTTTTTTATTGTCATGCTGTTTATCATAATTTCCCCCCCCTAGTGTCAAGGGCATTTCACCAACTTCATCAAATCTTCATATAACCGTGAAAATTCCCATATCAACTTCATCAAATCTTCATACTATTACAACATCTTATGCCCAAGATTGCAATCATTTATGGATCAGGTAGAACAAATGGTGTAGGGGCGGGTTCCGCGTAGGGTGTTAATGGGAAGTCAACAAAATGAAATAAACCCGCCCCCTGGCGATATGACTACACCAGGGAGCGCGGGGCGGGTTTTGATTAATTATTGCTCATGTACCGAAATTTCTGAAAAAACCCGCCCCTACAATTTTTTTCTATTGACGGGAAATCAATATCATAAATTTTGATGATGTAGGGGCGGGTTCGACACAAAATTCATCGGGATTAACATTAAATTCGATCAACCCGCCCCCTAGTGACATGACTACACCACCAGTCGCGGGGCGGGTTTTGATTAATTATTGCTCATCTACCAAAATCTCTGTTTAAACCCGCCCCTACAATTTTATTTCTATTGACGGGAAATCAATATGACAAATTTTGATGATGTAGGGGCGGGTTCGGTACAAAATTCATCGGGATTAACATTAAATTCGATCAACCCGCCCCCTAGCGATATGGCAGCACCAGGGAGCGCGGGGCGGGTTTTGATTAATTATTGCTCATCTACCAAAATTTCTGGTGAAACCCGCCCCTACAATTTTTTTTCTATTGACGGGAAATCAATATCATAAATTTTGATGATGTAGGGGCGGGTTCGGTACAAAATTCATCGGGATTAACATTAAATTCGATCAACCCGCCCCCAAAGATATGTCAGCACCAGGGAGCGCGGGGCGGGTTTTGATGAATTATTGCTCATGTACCAAAATTTCTGGTGAAACCCGCCCCTACAAATCGCACTGATAACTGATAACTGAAAAAACCTGCCCCGACAATTTTTACTCTATCTGACTGCTTCTTCATAAAACCATTTTATGTATTTCCACAGGAGAGATAAAATCGTCTCTTTCTTGTCTGGTAATATAACCTGTTTCTGTTGCCATGTCTGCAATCTTGATAACAAAGTCAGTTAAAGTTTCTAAGACTTCTTTGCAGTCTAATTGAAATTGCTTGTAACTGCCATCTAGAGAAAAGTTTTTGCTGTTATCCCCATAGCCAAAATATCGTAAGTTGCAGTTAACATTGTTGCCAAGAGGCACTAATTCTATTGTGAGACAACAACTATCAACAAATTCTAACCGTATTGTTTCCCCTCTTGATAACTGGTCAATTTGTGTAGGTAAATCTTCTTCAAGCAGCATAGAGATATCGGGATCTAAGAAAAGTTTGATTTTTTCTTTGCCTATTTCGAGCCAGATGGGGCGATCGCTTTCGTAACAAAAACGCCTAATTCCCATTTCAAAATGAGACAATTCTCCTAAGACATCTTCCGGAGGAGCAGCAAATTTTTCTAGTAAAGGGTCTCCCCATCTAATTTGAAATTTATGAAGATGCAGATCGCGTTTTATAATCACAATTAACCTTTTTTACCAAGCAGTAAATAAAATCGTGACAATTGGCCCCATTCCCGATGAAACTCCCAATAACTTAGAAGAGCAACTGCTTTTAGAACAGGCTAAGACAGGAGTAGCCATAGAAATTCAAGGAACTCCATTAAAACCTTTGAGATGTTCGCCCCGACTGGTCGAAAATTATGGCGGCGAACCTGGAGACTGGGTTAAAATGTCAAGCACGAATAGTTTAATACTTGATGGGGCAGCAGTACAAGTCCACTGGTACAGAAACCGTAAAACTGCTCAAGACGTTGAGTTTAAATTCAAACGAGAATATCCCAAAGCAGCACCAAGAAATCAATAAGGAAAAAACTATGAAAATTCGTTGTATCGCCAACACTGGCACATCTCTTCCAGAAAATTACCTCGATCCTGCGGTTAACCGAACTA
Organism: Trichodesmium sp.; assembly: GCA_051439685.1. Lineage (GTDB taxonomy): Bacteria > Cyanobacteriota > Cyanobacteriia > Cyanobacteriales > Microcoleaceae > Trichodesmium. The sequence goes on along the minus strand of JBFRWR010000451.1, from coordinate 10,377 downwards.
CAGAAACAGTCTTTCGATTAACAGTAGGCAAAGAATATGTTGTTTATGCTATTGATGAAGCAGAAGGAAATGTTTGGTACTACATTTGCGACGATAATTTTATCTATTATCCTCAGAAACATTGCGCCCCATTATTTGAGGTAGTCGATGACCGAGTATCCAAATACTGGCGCTTTAAACTCTGGGAAAATGGTTTATTAGAAATAGCTTTTCCCCACTGGTTGAAAGACACCTATTTTTATGAGAAATTAACAGATCAAGAACCAGCAGAAGTAGATTTATTTAAAAGGATAAAAGCGCTCATGGATATGGAAGCAGAAACACCTCCAGAAGCAACAGAAACAACAGACAAAGAGTTAGTAACTGCTCCGGTTTAATTTGATTTTCAATGGATAATTAATAATTGATAATGAAAGAGTAGGGGTGAATACCAGAAAGCCCCCTAGAGATTGAAAGAAGATGTTAAACTCGAATAATAAAATCACAGAGGTTTTGCGGAAATTTTGAGGAAAAAAAATATGGTGAAACAACTCGAAACCCCAATCCATTCAGAAATTTTTTATCCCGATAGTGACGGTCAACCAATGGCAGATAATACAGTTCAATTTCGCTGGATAATGGTAATCTATCATAATCTAGCTTGGCTATTTGCAGAAAATCCTGAAGTTTTTGTGGCTGGAGATTTGCTTTGGTATCCTGTACAAGGCGATAATTCCCGTCAAGCGCCAGATATCATGGTGGCGTTTGGAGTACCTAAAGGCGATCGAGGTTCTTATAAGCAATGGAAAGAAAATAATATTGCTCCCCAAGTGGTGTTTGAAATTCTTTCTCCAGGAAATACTTTGAAGGAGATGAGCAAGAAACTCCTATTTTATGACAATCATGGTGTAGAGGAGTATTATTTGTATGACCCGCAAAAGAATGATTTGACAGGATGGTTGCGTTCTGGATCGTTACTAGATGTAATTGACGAGATGAATGGTTGGATTTCCCCACGGTTGGGAATTAGGTTTGAGGTGTTGCCGGAAGTTTTGCAACTGTATCGTCCAGATGGTGAATTGTTTGCAGATTATTTCCAGGTTCAACAACAATTAAATGAAGAACGTCAGGCCAGAGAAGTTGCTGAGTCAGCACTCCAACAGGAACGTCAGGCCAGAGAAGTTGCTGAGTCAGCACTTCAACAGGAACGTCAGGCACGAGAAGTTTCTGAGGAACGTACTAAACGTTTAGAACAGTTACTTCGAGAGGCAGGAATAGATACTGATGGCTGATAGCTGTTTGCTAAAAAGAGTAGGGCCGAATTTCAGCAGAGTAGCACCAGTCCAGTAGTGGAATGTTTCATTAGATGTAGGTTGGGTTGAGGAACGAAACCCAACAACAATCTTTCTCCAGGGACGTTGCATGCAACGTCCCTACTAGACTAACTCCTGACTCCTTCTTCATCCCTCTTCATTCTGACTCCTGACTCCTGTCTCCTGACTCCTTCTACAAAATTTTCCCATCCATCAACAGCATCCAAATTAGAAACTACTCCCTTTTCCATCAAAACCACACCATCAGCAAAATCAGTAATTCCATATTCACCAGAATTATAAAGTTCTTCAATTCGAGGTACTATTTTTTCGAGTCGTTGCCGATCGCTTTTAAATGCTACCCGATATCTATTCAACCGCCACAAGTCAACAATAATATATTCTACTTTTTCAACTTCTCTTGCATCATTTCTAAATTGCATTCTAGGAAACCGCAATATTGCTCGACGACTTGATAAGTGCGGAATAATATAAGTTGTTGCTGCCACGCTAGCATCATCAGGAATTTTATCTAACAATGGTCGCATTTGACTAACGTGTTGCCATTGTTGGTGTGCGGGTACATAAACCCAAGGTTGTACTGAGTCTGGTACTAAAAAATAAAAGGTGCGATTAGGATTAGATGTGAATGTAAAAAATAGTGATAAGCAAATACAAGCTACCCAGAAACGGCGAAATTTTGGTGATGGCAGTCGTGAGTTTTCAACTTCTGATTCTCTTTTTCCCCACCATAAAATTGCACCGTAACATAATCCAGGCACTACTGTCATGGCGTAACGAATTGTAATTGACAGTACAGACAAACCCTGAGCAGAAAATAATTTCAGCAAAGGAAATCCTGCTATCATCCAGGAAGCGGGAGCAATAGCAGGCACAAATGCTAACGGCAACCATTGACCTAATAAATATTTGATAGTGCCAAAGAATGGAGTAAAAATTTCCCCTATTAACCGCCAAGGGTTACTAATCATACCCCAAATAATTTCTAGAGTCGAAGCTTCGTCTCCTTCTGCATATTGACCGAATCTTTCCATCATAAATCTCTGGGAAATATCCTCAGAAAATATCGGCATAATTAGATTTGTCAGAGCTACCATGTAGCCAAAACTGAGGGTACAGATAGCTAAACCTATTTTTGGATAGCGTTTACTTAAAATTAGGTAAAATCCCACTCCAAATAATCCAACTCCCGCATCTTCCCGAACTCCCAAAATTAATACTGCGAGAATCCAGAATAAAGGCCACCAGCGTTTTTCCATTGCCAGTAGCAAGCTAAATGTAAATAACGGTATTTGAGAAATATCATGGAAATTTGCCAGGGTAGGTCCGATTACTGCGTTAGCTCCATAGAAACTAACACTAATCATGGCTGATAACTGTGGTTGAAGATATTGTCTAGCTAAGATGTATAAAACTAAACCCGCAGCAGTAACTAACGTAACTTGTAGAACTGTTAAAGTAACAGGAGATGGGAATAAATAGTATATGGGCAACCATAACAATAGGGCAGGGGTAAAATGTTGACCTAAGCGATGATAATATACCTCTGATACTTGGCCTTGGTGGACTACATTAGTCGAAAGAGCAGAAGAAAGGGAACTTTGAAAAAAACGACCGTGCATACTATTCCAAAACACTTGGTTAAATATACCCTGGTCGTAAGAAGCGTAAAAACTATAATAACGATGCAGGTTAAATAATAGACATATTGAAAAGAAAGCGATCGCCACTACTAGCATCACTTTCAGCGACTTATTTTTTGGCCACCAAACCAACATTATTCACCTAAACTTAAAGATTGCAGTATACCACTTACCAGAAATTTATATCAGATTTAGTCATTATTACGACTGGGAAGGGTTATTTATTTTTTTCTATTATCATAAATAATAAATTATTTCAAGCAACTATTGGATAAGCTGAATACAGTTAATGGTTTGGATTTATAGTATATGTGTCACAATATAAAGCAGAGATTAAATTATCTCAAAAACAATTGTTTTGTTGATGGCCTATAAATTTAAAATTTATTGGTTAATGGCTAAGTGGTAAATCCCGCCCTACTTACCAATTAACTTACCAATTCAGGCCAAATATTTAGGTAGGCGGGGATATTTATGGAAAGCTCTAGATGGTTAATTATTCACTTCCTCTTCGGCAACAAAATAGTAAGAAACTATCTCACTTACCTAGAGATTTCGGACCTTTGCCTTCAGAAAAATCTAATTCTACTAATCAAGAAGAAATATTACAACTTCTATTATTTATTAATAAACGTCCTGGGTCTCAAGAACAAATTCAAGCAATTTGGAAATCCCTAAGCAATTTAAAAACAGATCGCCCATTTGAATTTCAAGTCATTGATGTGGGAGAGCAACCTTATATGGCAGAACATTTCAAGTTAATTGCTACTCCAGCTTTACTGAAAATTCATCCTGAACCTAGACAAACCCTGACTGGCACAAATTTAGCGGCAAAATTGGAATATTGGTGGCCTCGTTGGCAACGTTCTCTAACAGAGTCTAGCCATGAGAATCATACTCAATCTGAATCACAAAAGGTGGTTAGTCAAAAATTATCTCCTAATTCCATTAATTGTGCTGCCGAATTAATGCAAATGTCAGATGAAATTTTTGCTCTCAAGCGAGAAAAAGAACAACTGCAAGCTCAACTAAGATTTAAAGACCGGATAATTTCCATGTTGGCTCACGATTTGCGTAATCCTCTGACAGCAGTTTCATTAGCCTTAGAAACTTTAGAATCAACTGAAAAAAGAGCTAATATTAATGCTCAAAAAAATTCTCCTAGTCTAATGATGCGATTAATTAAGCAATCACGTTACCAAGTCCGTCTGATTGAGAGAATGATTAAAGATATATTGGAAACACCAAGAGGAAATAGCACCAAATTACAAATTCAACCAGAAAGATTAGATTTAGGCGCATTATGTTCTGAGGTAATAATTTACTTTAGAGACAGACTCAAAGCAAAAGATTTGCAGTTGAAAACAGATATTCCTAGTGATTTACCAATAGTTTATGCTGACAGAGAAAGGATACGTCAGGTAATAGTTAATTTGCTGGATAATGCTATTAAGTATACTCCTGAAGCAGGAGAGATTCAGATTTTAGTTCTTGATCGTACAACTCAAAAAGTTCAAGTCACAATTTGTGATAGTGGACCTGGTATTCCCCAGGAAAATCGCAATCATATATTTGAAGATTCTTTCCGACTCAAACGGGATGAAGCAAAGCAAGGGTATGGTATTGGTTTAAGTTTATGTCAAAGAATTATTCTGTCTCACTATGGCAAAATTTGGGTAGATTCTAGTCCGAAAAGTGGCAGTTGTTTTCACTTTACTTTACCAGTTTATCGGTAGAAAAATACAATATTTCTCCCTGTTCCCTGTTCCCTCTTTTCTGGAGATTTCTAATTAATCAAAATGGTAAACTCAATTGTTCATCTGGTGGGACGTAACCTAAATGTTTCCAAGCTGCTGCAGTTACCACCCTACCTCGAGGAGTACGCTGCATAAATCCAATTTGCATCAGATATGGTTCATAAACTTCCTCAATAGTTTGAGCATCTTCACCTGTTGCTGCTGCCATAGTTTCCAAACCAGCAGGCCCACCATTATAATTCTCAATCATTGTCCTCAAGAGATTACGGTCTGTCCAATCTAAACCTAGAGGATCGACATTAAATAATTCTAGGGCCTCACCTGCCACCTCAGCATTAACAGGGACTAACTTTTTTACCTCGGAATAGTCCCGCACCCTTCGCAGTAACCTATTAGCAATCCGAGGTGTGCCACGAGCGCGACGGGCTACCTCTTCAGCTCCATCTTCTGTAATATCTGTATTTAATAGTTTTGCAGCTCTCACAATAATTTGGCTTAGTTCGTCCACTTCATAAAAACGTAATCTCTGAATAATTCCGAAGCGATCGCGTAGAGGTGAAGTGAGGGAACCTACTCTAGTTGTTGCTCCTACCAGGGTAAAGGGTTTTAAAGGAATACTTCGAGTCTTAGCAGTTTTACCTTGACCTACTGTAATATCTAGTCTAAAATCTTCCATTGCTGGATATAAAATTTCTTCTGTCATTTTAGACAAGCGGTGAATTTCGTCTATGAATAGAACGTCACCTACTTGTAAACCTACTAGCAAACCTACAATATCACGGGGCTTTTCAATGGCTGGAGCAGTGGTGATTTTACAGTTAACTCCCATTTCTGCTGCCAATATTAGAGACATAGTGGTTTTGCCTAATCCTGGCGGGCCATATAGTAGTAAATGGTCTAAAGGTTCTTTTCTGGATTTTGCTGCGGAAATTGCAATGTTTAATACTTCTTTCAGGTCTTTTTGTCCAATATATTCGGCTAATCTCTGAGGCCGGATTTTTTCTTCGTTTTGATTACCACTTTTTTCTTCGTTAGTTGCTTCAGTGTCTAATAAAGCTTCTATTTCGGCTTCGCTTGTCTGCTTTTTAGATTTTGATTTTTTAGTTCTATATGAGGTTTTATTTTCGGAGGCTAAGAAAATGTCATCATCTGGCCTTTCTGGTGGTTGTGTTTTAGAAGAGATTATGGCCATAACTAGGAAATGATAGCTAACTTGTTTATTATACAAAGAGTTGATTCAATTAATTGTCCCCAGCCATGAAATTATCATTATCTGTACCAGAGAATATAACATTTGAAGAAGCGATCGCTCTGACCCAAGAAATAATGTCTGAGATGGAAAAAGACGAATTATCAGAAGCAGAGATAGAAGCATTAATTGGGAATTTAGTCAAGAGTAGAAATGGTGCTAGAGGATTTTTTGTTAGTTATCTAACAGATTCTAGACCTTTAGCAGATCATCCATCACAATCAATTTTTAAAGCTTTAGAGTCATCTCCAGAAATAGTTACTGAATTATTAGTCAAAAATTTAGCGATGTCTGCAGCAATGGTAGTCCACCATCAAGGAAATCAAGATTATCAGATGGCCTTAGAATCGGAAAGAGTACGAGAAAGAACTAAAAAACTAATTGAAAAGGTTGAGATAGAGAGTTTACCAGAGAATATTCAGCAATTATATGAAGGTGTAACTAAGAGTCAAGGTAATTACAAAGAATTTCTCAAACGTTGGGGCTATGATCGGGAGTTATTAGCAGCTATAGAGAAGACTATTTTACCGTTACTGAATTAGATTAGTCGATATTAATAAATCATATTTTTTTTCAGCAAGTATCTGATAGGAAAAAAGTATTTTTTGATTAAGAATATACTATTGTTTTTCGCATTAAAGCAGATATAGCAATCCTATTTTATTTGTGGCAAAAATCTTGCTGAGTTTTAGGAAACAGGGAACAGATAACAGGTAGGAGTTTCAACTTTTTTATCTACTTTTTGATTTGTCGCAACCTATGCGCGGATTGCTATATATAGCAATCATATTTAAGTTGTAAGATTTTGGTTTTAGGGGCGATTTCCTACAGAATACTCCCCATTAATCTCGGCGATAGTCGTTTAGCTAGCGCACAACTTTACAGAATACTTTGCAAAATGGAAAACACGAATCGCCCGTAGAAGATTCAGGAGTCAGGAGTCATAAATTTTAAGGTTTTCAGCTAAAACTAACCATCATAAAAATTATCACATCTCATTCCTGATTGCTATAGCTGAGATATTGTAGATTTTTAGGTAATAGGAAACAAGGAAAAGATAACAAAGAAAAAATGTAAGAATTAAGCATTCAGCTAACAGCTATTAGCTATTGTTTTTTGTTTTAAATTTAAACCCCAACTTCAGACTATACTTTATAAACATTTTTTTTAATATAAAACTCTATAATGGATAGCTTTAAGAGCAGGAACTTATTGCTGTTAACCAAGTTCCTCCGCATGAGGCTAGCTGAATGCTTACGAAAAAACTTAAGTGGCTGATACTAATTTACTAAAAAAAATCACAAATAATTGGTAAATGTTCAAGTAAAATAATAAGGGTGAATTACAATAAACCTACTGATAATTAAAGATAATGATAGCTAAATTATGACTTATGATTTTAGTAAAACGGTATGTTATGGAGTTATTTTTATTCTTTTCTATTCTGACAAAATCATAATTTTGTAATTTTGAAATTCATACTCTTTAGGAATTTATATATATAGCAATTCGCCCATAGGTTTTGACAAATTAAAAAGTAAATAAAAAAGTTAAAACTCTTACCTGTTCCCAGTTAAGCATTCCCTGTTCCCTAAAAAGCAGTAGGATTTTTACCACGAATAAATTAGGATTGCTATATACATTGAATTTAATAACCTCTCTTTTCTAGAATTTTAGAGAATAGTAAAGTTATCACATTATTAATTACTTAATTACTTAATTTACTTTAGTTCTAGTTCAGTCATCTTTGAAGTAATAACAAAAAGTAATTAGAGTCTACTAAATAATTTTTTGCGGTTAGCATAGAATACAGAAAAGACTAGAACAGAGAACAGTTTTGTCATTGCTTTAACCTGATTAATTAATCCCAAAAAAGTATTAAGTTGTCTCTCTCAGGAAGATAAAAAGTAAGCAATTCCTGCCGAATACTGCGCAAACAGTAGTAATACCAAATGGATAAATGTTTGCTACAAATATTTAGTTTTCTGCTTGGGAGTCAGGAGACAGGAGTCAGGAGTCAGAATGAATAAGTTTGGTACAATTTTTTGATATTTTAACTTGTGTTTTTCGTCAAATAGCATTTCCGATAAAGCCTTTCAATAGTGGTTATTATTCGTAAAATTCTTTTTTAAACATGGTATAAGGTAGCCTCCTATCATAAGAACTGCATGAGCTATCAGCTCTCTATTTTAGTTTTCAATAAAAGCTTTATTCATTAAATGAAAATTAAATATTACTAAAAAAGTTGACGTTAAAAGCTCTATTTATTTACAGGAAGTCCTTGACTTTGGTAAATAGTAATCATCTTTTATTTGTGTGTAAAATCTTAATGCTTTTTGGGAATAGCTTGGGAGCCAACCGATAATAATTTCCAGAGTTTATTTCTAGTTGTTAAATTGTGAAAAACTATGCACAGATTGTTATATTATTAGACATCTCCAAAAAAGATATTTTTTGTAAGAGTAGGGAACAGGGAACAAGGAACAGGTAAGATGTTTTTATGAAAAAGGATTTTTCATGGTGACTCTTTCTTTCTTTAGCCGATCTAACTAAGAGGTTTATTTATTTTACGGAGATGTATATTGCTGATAGCTGAAGGCTAATAAGTAGAGCAATCTAAAAAAAAAGACGTTGTATATTTAACCATAAAACACCTCAAGCAAATAATATAAATGACTGTTTAGCTAATTTACAATTTGATAGATAACGCACAAAATTTACCACGCTCTACTTAGCTGAATACTGACAATAGAAAAAAAAATTAAGTATTTCAAAATTTATACTTGAGTAGAAAGTAATGTTAACTCATAAATGATGAATAAAATTACAGTTTTATTTTGAATATTTCCCATGATTTTTGATAGTATACAAACTCTATTTATAATCAAGCAGTAAACTTTCAAAGGTCTTTCTTGACATTGGATAAATCAAGGTTTCAATTTGATTCAGCAAGTCCTAATGAAATTAGTTCTTGCATACTGGAGGGAAAGAGTACATTATATACATTTAACACCAGGCAAATTTGCTCGGGTGTAATGTAAAGGAGAAAAACGGAAAGAATTAAGAGTATGAAAGGAGTTGTCCCTAAAACTAGCAAGGTTAGAGGTTGGCTCAGGGTTGTAAATACCTATTGTTTAGTTAATCTCAACCTCCTATTTACATTAGTACGAAGAGATTTAGAAGCTAGATATAAAGGTTCAATTTTGGGAAACTTATGGCCACTACTCAATCAGCTATCCCAACTTTTAATTTATACTTATGTCTTCTCAATTATTCTTAAAGTTAAGCTTGACCTCAAGGGATTACCAGAAGATAGTAAACTAACTTTTGGATTATGGTTATTTGCAGGATTAATACCTTGGTTGGCTTTTACTAATGGATTGACTCAAGCTTCTGGATGTGTAATTAGACAACCTAATTTAGTTAAAAAAGTAGTTTTTCCCCTCAGTTTATTACCCTTAGTTCCCATTCTTTCAACATTTATAGAAAGTACATTTGGATTAATAGCTTTAACAGGAATGTTTTATATATCATCTGGGGCGATAAATCAAACATTATGGTTATTACCTGTAGTGTTTATACCTCAGCTTTTATTAACAACAGGTTTAGGATATTTTACTGCTGGATTAACAGTATTTTTGCGAGATATTCCACAGACTTTAGGAGTAATTATTAATCTGTGGTTTTATGTTACACCAATAGTATATCCTGCGTCAGTAATTCCAGAAAATTGGCGAGTTTGGGTATTTTGGTGTAATCCTTTAACAGCGATCGCCGAAGTATATCGCGATCTAGTATTAGTAGGAGAAATAAAACACTGGGGAGAATTAGGAATTTCTGCTTTGATTTCTATACTAATATTTTATTTTGGCTGGTGGGTTTATCAAAAATTACGTCCTGCTTTTGCTGATGTTTTATAAGAAAAGAAGGAAGAGGAAAGAAGGCAAAAGGAAGAAGGAAGAAATATTCAAAAAAACTTGAAAATTCTGACTCCTGTACGGGTGATTGGCGTTTGCGTAGCATTCCGCAGGAAATCACCCCTACCTGAATTATGACCAGAAAATCAGGTTTCAACCCTCCCCTTTTAAGGGGATAAAAAAGAAAATTCAATATTTTAAGCATCCTACTTCAGTAGGAGGTACTGACAACTGATAACTGAAATGACCCCTAACTACCACTAAAATATTACAACTTAAAAATGAATGAATATTTCTCATGGTGAAGAGAGACTAATTTGACAATAACTTTTAATTATCCATTGATTTTTCAATTGCTTTTGCTTCCTCCATTCTGTAATAGCTAATAGCCGAATGCTTACGAAAAAATATTAATTTTTGACAATTGCTGCAAGATATTATATACTCTTACAGCAGTTTTGGAGTTAATGAGGTACAAAGTTTTTAGATTTTAGGGAA
>JBFRWR010000450.1:0-6377 GCA_051439685.1 Trichodesmium sp. | reverse complement strand
GATATTCTACACTATGCGCTCTAATTTCATAGCAATCTTTTTGACTACTATGAGGAACAATTTTAGGATAATTAATTTTAATGTCATATCGTTTTCCAAGTCTGCTAAAAGTCTCAAGTAAATCTTCTAAAACATCTTTTCCTTTCTGAGAAATACCGAACATTCCAGAGTCAAATCTTTCCCATCCTTCAGCTATTTGCCAAGCAAGAAATTTGACTAAATCTTTATCTTCTGCTTTGCCATCCCAAACCAATTTTGCAGGTACACAAACATAATCTCCCACCTGAAAATCATTTCTCCAACTATCGTGAATAAATAATTTATGACTCTGAGTAATCGTAATACTACTATTATCTTTCAGTTTAACCCTGCGTAACTTTTCTCGTACCTGCTGCCGATATAACCGTCGGATCGGAGCAAGGACAATTTTTCCTGTTGTCTCATCTAGAGAATTTACCAGTAATTCTTTTGTGGGTTTTGCCCAAAACCCTTCCCCATCAAACTCAGCCTCACCTGCATAAGCTTGCCAAATTTCCTCTGCTTGCATTACCATACTATTAATAAATAATTCAGTATGAGGTCCACTGCATTTACCGAGGCCCATATCGTCCGCCAAACAAGCACCTAAACCCCAACGTTCGAGAAAAGTCAACCAACTTACGCCTCGTGCTTGATAATTTCGCAGTTCTCCCCGAAAATTCTTAGGTGTAGGAATTTCCTCTAAAGAACGATTATTTGTCAAAGTATCCAAAAGTTCCTGAAGTTGTCCCCCAGCTTCAAAATTAACAACTGGCAATTTTTCCACCGTTTGAGTATCTCCGGTTGCCAACCTTAAAGCATCTTCCAAAGATAAGGACATTTGGTCTTGACGAGTAGCAAAGAAATTTTGTGCTGCTCGGACATCTTGAGGTTGTAACTCTACCCACTCGCCATTAATTTCAACTAAAGGACTATCTTTAGCCACTAACTTGTCAAATTCAGCTTTAGTTAATTTTTGGCCTCCAATAGATAATTCCCACTGGAAATTCAAGAGACTGTTTAAACCAAGTCTTTGTGTTTTTTTTGTTTTCGGAGCAGTGGCCCGAATATTCAGACCTAAACGAGAAGCCCATCCCTCGCGATTGGCCAAACTAGGCGGTAAAATTACTCCTAACCCACTATCTGTAAACCGCCAACTTCCACTTTTAATAAATTCATAAGCTTGTTGTGGAGTAAGTTGGCAATATTGGGGGGTGGCTTTTTGTAAACTAGGTTCAATAATTGGATAAATTCTTGATGCTAACCCTAAACCTTTAAGTAAGGTTTCTTGAGGAAGTTTAATTGTTTTTCCTTGATAATTCAAAGTTTCGACAGGATTTTCCCAAATTGTTTTAGCATCAACTAAAAATTCTGGGTTATCGACTGCTTGAAGGCAATATTCTAGTTCCCATTTTTGAGAATTGTTTGATGGTGAGTGGAGATGGAAACAGGTAATAAATTTATTGTCTGTGGTTTGAGATTGTTGTAAAGGAGATTTCCAATTCTCAAGTATTTTTTGGATTTGTTGTGTTTCTGGAACAACAGGTAATGTTAAGTTTGATTTTGCTGATAAGGTTTTCAACCATTGTCTAATTGTGGGATTTAATCCAGAAATTTCTGTTGCAGATATTTCTCCTGATATTTGTCGGATTTGTACATCTATTATATTTTTGAGGAAGTCTTGGAGAATTTCTTGACTTGATTGAAGTTGAGGTAATTTCGAGGAATTATTGGTAGGAACTATCTGTAGATTTTCTAAGGAAATAGGAATTTGCCAATCTATCTGATATGTGCGACAAACAAGAGGCATTTGTGAGGTAAAATTTTTCAGCCTAGTTTGGTCTATGGAACTATCAAGTAAAGGTTGCCAATTAGCAATAAATTCTTGCTCGGACAGCTGTTCAATAGAGGGTAAAAATTTACATCTTGCTAATAAGTCAAGACTCCATCGAGCGACATGAGACCAAAATCTTAAATCTGAACCTATGAAAGATTCAGAGATGTTACCTAAAGGGATAGATTGTAAAAATTTAATCGCTGCAAATGGGGGTAAACAAATACCTTCTATTTGCCAAGGATAAAGATATATACTTTCTCCAATTTCTGAGAAATTTGTGCCAGAGTGAATTGGGTATATTGCTACGCTAGACTCTGATAATTTTGTAGGAATAGCTAAGGTTTGATTAGTCGATTTTTGCTGTTTTTCTAAAATAATATTAGTGTTTGCCAGAGATAACTTTAATAGTTCATCGAAACCTATTGAATATGGATTTGTAGTGATTTCCCCTGCTGTACCAGCATCATCAACTGTGATTTTTCGCCAAGTTTCTCCCCAAATAAATAAATAACTAGGTTGTTGATTTTCTGTCAACCAAAAACTATGTAAAATTGCCATCTTAAATATTTATCAAAAATGTGAAATGTTAATTGCTAAAAATTTAGCTATTTTTTAAATTTTTAACCATGAAAAATGGCATCCAAGTTACAATAACTGGATGCAGCCTTCATCATTAAATAGTTGAGAAGGTAACTAACAATAGTATAGCAGTTTAGAGGTAAATAAAATAGAATCTATCAAAAAAATATTTACCCTCTTAACTTGCCTGAGAATAAATTATTAAGCTCAATAATAATTCACTCAATACTTTAGATAAAAACCATAGAGATAGATAATTAATATCTGATAATCTTCCAAAGATTATAGTCAATTTAGTCAGACAAAAACTAAGAGTCAAACTTGTATTTACTCAGACGATCCTTATAGATATAGTTTCGGCTAATGTCAGTGTGCATTAGGGCGGGTTTATATAAATCTTAGATAGGCATAAAAATTCTAGCTAAAACCCGCCCCTACTATTGCACCATTTCAGATAAAACAGTCCACTACGCATTAAGGTTAGTTAGTGGAAGATGACGGAAATATGTTACCAGTGACAAAATGCTCAAAACCTTACCTATCAAAACTTCTGACTTATAACTTATAACTTCTGACTTATAACTTCTAACTTCTAACTTCTAACTTATAACTTCTGACTTATAACTTCTGACTTCTGACTTCTGACTTCTGACTTCTAACACTTGCCCCATTAAGAATGCTACGATTGCCACAGAAGCGAAAGAATATATGATAGATAAGGAAAAAAACTGGATGGAAGAGATAGACAAATCCATATCCTTTGACGGACGGGATATTCGACTCAAAGTTGGTTTATTTGCGCCTCAAGCTGGTGGTGCTGTGATGATAGAGTCAGGAGACACAGCAGTTTTAGTCACAGCAACTACATCCAAGGGTAGAGAAGGAATAGACTTTCTACCTCTTTTAGTAGACTACGAAGAAAGACTCTACGCTGGAGGTAAAATTCCTGGTGGTTTTCTCCGCCGGGAAGGCCGCCCTCCAGAAAAAGTAACACTTACAGGTCGTTTAATAGATAGGCCACTACGTCCCTTATTTCCTAGTTGGTTACGAGATGATATTCAAATTGTGGCCACAACATTATCCATGGATGAGGAAGTACCACCAGATGTCCTCGCCGTAACAGGTAGTTCAGTAGCAGTATTACTGGCCAAACTGCCATTTTACGGCCCAATGGCAGCAGTGCGAGTAGGTTTAGTCGGAGATGACTTTATTATTAATCCAACCTACCGTGAAGTCAAAAATGGTGATTTAGATTTAGTTGTTGCTGGTTCTCCCCAAGGAGTAATCATGGTAGAAGCAGGAGCAAATCAATTACCAGAACAAGACATCATCGAAGCAATTGATTTTGGTTATGAAGCAGTTTGTGACCTAATTAATGCTCAAAGAGAAATTATTGCAGAGATGGGTATCGAAATGGTAGAGTTTGAACCTCCCGAAGTAGACCCCACCTTAGAAAACTATATTCAGGAAAAAGGAACAGAATCTATTAAACAGATTTTGTCAGAATATGACTTAGATAAAAGTCAGCGCGATGAAAAACTCGATAAAGTTAAAGAGTCTATCGTCGAAGCGATCGCCGAACTTCCTGAAGAAGAAGCATTAAAAGTATTGGTAGAATCAGATAGTGGACTACTAGGAAGTACCTTTAAGGGTGTCACTAAAAAGCTGATGCGGAAGCAAATTGTTGAAGAAGGTGTCCGGGTTGATGGTCGGAAATTAGACGAAGTACGTCCTGTTTCTTGTCGTGTAGGAGTCTTACCACCAAGAGTTCATGGTAGTTCCCTCTTTAATCGAGGTTTAACTCAAGTAATGTCTGCTGTTACTCTAGGAACACCTGGCGACGCTCAAGAATTAGCTGATGATTTACATCCCCAGGATGAAAAACGTTATTTGCACCATTACAATTTTCCTCCTTTTTCTGTAGGAGAAACTAAACCAATGCGATCGCCTGGTCGTCGGGAAATTGGTCATGGAGCTTTAGCAGAACGTGCTTTGAACCCAGTTATACCAGGAAGTGAAACTTTCCCTTATGTGATTCGAGTGGTTTCAGAAGTTCTGTCTTCAAATGGTTCAACTTCTATGGGTTCCGTTTGTGCGTCTACCCTGGGTTTAATGGATGCGGGAGTTCCGATTACGAAACCTGTGAGTGGAGCAGCTATGGGTTTAATCAAAGAAGATGAGGAAGTTCGGATTCTGACAGATATCCAGGGAATAGAAGACTTCTTAGGTGATATGGATTTCAAAGTTGCTGGTACAGATAGCGGAATTACAGCTTTGCAAATGGATATGAAAATTACAGGTTTATCTCTAGAGGTAATTGCTGACGCTATTCATCAAGCTAAACCTGCAAGATTACATATTCTGGAGAAAATGCTGGCAGTTATTGACCAACCTCGTGAGGATATGTCACCCTATGCACCGCGACTATTAAGCTTTAAGATTGACCCTGAGATGATTGGTTTGGTCATCGGACCTGGTGGTAAAACAATTAAAGGTATTACCGAGGAAACTGGTGTCAAAATTGATATTAATGATGATGGAACCGTAACTATTGCAGCAACTGATGGCGAAAAAGCCAAAGAAGCTTGTAATATTATTCAAGGTATGACCAAGAAACTCCATGCTGGGGATGTTTATGTTGGTCGTGTGACTCGAATTATTCCAATTGGTGCTTTTGTGGAAGTATTTCCAGGTAAAGAAGGAATGGTTCATATCTCGCAAATTGCAGATTATCGTGTAGGAAAAGTAGAAGATGAACTAGCAATTGGAGATGAGGTTATTGTTAAAGTACGAGAAATAGATTCAAAAGGTCGGGTTAATTTAACTCGCTTGGGTATTCATCCCGATGAAGCTGCTGCTGCTCGTGCTACTGCATTAAAATCTTAAAAATAGGATAGTTACAAGTCAAAAGTCAAAAGTCAGAAATGGCTCTTTATTAATGGATAATGGATAATTACCTATCCCTTGGAAAAGTTGATAAAATTGATTTTTTTTAGGTGTGTGGAAGTTTTCCATTAACTGGCAAGCTTTTGACTTGGTATTCATAGAGAAGGGAATAGGGAATAGGGAACAGTGATTTATGATCGGTCTATGTCCTAAGTATTGTCAGTTTTTAGGGGTTTGGAGACCAAACCCCTACAAGGTCAATCGTATTGATACTACCCGATTTGATATTATCTCCAAATTCTCAAACAGGGAATTTTACTCAAAATCACTAAGCTCGGAGAATAAAGTCATCTGTAGTTAATGCAGGAGTTACATTAGCAAACAGACCACCATTACCAAAACCTGCTGTAGTACCGTCTGGGTTATAGTACAAATTGCCACTTTCTGTACTGTGAACAATCAAAGCATCTGAAGTAGCAGCAGCAGCATCTGTGTCAACTAGACTAAATTCACTGGCAACGCTAAATCCAGGATTTGTTCTACTACTTGGGTCACTTGTAATCGCATCGAAAGTAGAGAGGTCCAGAAGAATAAAATCTTGCCCTTGATTGAAATCAGTAATTGTATCTACTCCAACATCATCAGTATCAAATGTATCATTAGTGTTGAAAATGAAGAAGTCAATACTTGCACCACCAGTGAGAGTATCGTTTCCAGCACCACCATTGAGGCGATCGCGACCTTGACCGCCACTTAAGATGTCATCACCATTACCACCAAGTAAGTGATCGAAACCAAGGCGACCTTCTAAAATATCGTCACCTGCACCACCCCGGAGTAAGTCATTACCACGACCACCAACTAACCAATCTCGCCCATCAAAACCATTTAAAGTATCGTTACCTGCAAGACCAAATATAGCATCAGGTAGAGAGGTTCCGCGAATCCTGTTGTTCTCAGCATCACCAAGACGATCTTGTAAAACCGTGATCCGAGCTATTTCAAAATCGGAGCCATCATTTTCTGTTGTAAAATCAGCATCAGAGCGTGCTGTTAA
>JBFRWR010000449.1:0-14718 GCA_051439685.1 Trichodesmium sp. | reverse complement strand
ATAAAATTAGCTGGAGAGATGGGGAGATGATGAAGCAAGGGGCTATTTTTATACTTTTTTCCCTATTCTATTTGACCGAAATTATGACTCCCAACTCCTGTCTCCTGTCTCCTGTCTCCTGTCTCCTAATCCTCACCTTTGCGGAGATACACTTAGGGATTCTATAAGTTAATCTGCCATTACCCAGGACAAATGGTAGTGCGTCAAGGAAGTGTGAGAAATGTGGGAAGTGTGGGAAGACCTCCGAAACTAGCAGAAATAATTGTAGCTTTATCTTGATTGTGCAAGTCTGTCTTTGATCCTAACTTTTTAGTCTGAAAGGCTGAAAAATTTGCACTTTTTTTGCGACCAAAATGCGCTTAACCTTTAGATATCAGTTCTTTGAGATTATATTGGCCAGCCATACTTACTTATCCTACACTTTGCCGATCTACTACCGGGCAAATTAACTTATGGAAAACTAAATTTTTTACAACATATTTTCCCAAGATTTATATAGCTGAGGAATGAGAATTAAAGAAAGTCGAGCAGTTTTTTGAATAACTCAGATATTCTGGAGCTTAGGTAATTCAGCTTCTGTAGAGAATAAAATTTTCATTCCTTCAATAGTTTTGACCAATAATATAATATTATTAGTTTTCTTTACAAAAGTTAATTTTTAGCTAAATCTATGGACTATCTTACATTAACTAATTGGACTTTAGGCATAATCCTGGGTTTAATGACTTTCTTATTTATCTTCCGAATTGTTCTGACATGGTATCCGCAGGTAAATATCAATCAATTTCCATTTAATTTGATTTTTTGGCCGACAGAACCATTTTTAGCTCCTACAAGAAAAATTGTGCCCCCTCTAGGTGGAGTAGATATTAGCCCAATTATTTGGGTAGGTATTTTCAGCCTACTGCGAGAATTCCTTCTTGGTCAGCAAGGTCTACTAAAAATGATGCTATAGCTGAAATTAGAATTATTTTCCCTCTTGTTTCATCATATTTTCCACAAAATTAGTATAGACTTCTCCATTGGTAAATTCTGGAGTCTCTAAAATTCTTTGATGAAAACTAATAGTTGTCGGTACTCCTGTAACTGCACATTCCCTTAAAGCACGTTTCATCCGCTGAATTGCAGTAGGGCGGTCATGTCCCCAGACTATTAATTTACCAATCAAAGAGTCATAATAGGGTGGAATCTCATAATCTGTATACACATGAGAATCCATTCTGACTCCTGGACCTCCTGGTGGTAGATAGCCACTGATGCGTCCTGGATGAGGCCGAAAATTGTGGTCTGGGTCTTCAGCATTAATTCGGCATTCTATAGCATGACCACGAAAATTTACCTGTTTTTGGGTTAATTGTAGTTTCTCTCCTTGGGCTATTCTAATTTGTTCAGCAATTAAGTCAAGCCCTGTAATAACTTCTGTGACTGGATGTTCTACTTGAATTCTAGTATTCATTTCCATAAAGTAAAATTCACCAGACTGGTCTAGCAAAAATTCTACAGTACCAGCACCAATATAGTTGATAGACTTAGCTGCTTTAACCGCAGCATCGCCCATTTTTTGTCGAAGTTTAGGATTTAATGCTGGACTTGGAGCTTCTTCCAGTAACTTTTGATGGCGACGCTGGATTGAACAGTCTCTTTCTCCCAGGTGAACCACATTTCCGTAACTATCGGCCAAAATTTGAAATTCTATATGACGAGGACGTTCAATGAATTTTTCTATGTAAACTCCAGAGTTGCCGAAAGCTGCTGCTGCTTCTCCCTGAGCTGCTTGGAATAGTTTAGTAAGTTCCTCTGGTTGGCGTACCAGTCTCATACCTCGTCCCCCTCCTCCAGCAGTAGCTTTAATCATTAAAGGAAAACCAATTTTGTTGGCGATCGCTACTGCTTCTTTTTCATCTGTGAGAATACCATCACTACCGGGAACTGTAGGGACTCCAGCTTTTTGCATGGTTTCTTTGGCTGTAGATTTGTCCCCCATCGCTCTAATCCCTTCTGGGGATGGACCAATAAAAGCAATGTCATGGTCAGCACAGATTTCTGCAAACCTGGCATTTTCTGCTAGAAAGCCATACCCTGGATGGATAGCAGAGGCGTTGCGAGTTAGGGCTGCGGAGATAATGTTGGGAATATTAAGATAGCTTTTGCTGCTGGTGGGTTCACCAATACAAACTGCTTCGTCTGCCAGTTGCACATGAAGGGCGTGGCAGTCTATAGTTGAGTGGACGGCAATAGTGGTTAAGCCCATTTCTTCGCAGGTGCGGAGAATGCGTAGGGCTATTTCGCCTCGGTTGGCTATTAAGATTTTGGAGAACCGCATATGAGTTATCAGTTATCAGTTATCAGTTATCAGTATCTCTAGTAAAGCCAGCTTACTGTGACTAAATTTGAGAGGAGCGAGAATGTCTTAATTTTATTTATCAGTTATCAGTATCTCTAGTAAAGCCAGCTTACTATGACTAAATTTGAATTTCTGCTAGACATTCCAGAATTTTATGTTATTATTGTATATTGTTAGATAAAATTCCAATATTTTATGGAAGTTTAGTTGACATAATCCTAACTAGAGCGGGTGTGGCGGAATTGGTATACGCGCACGCTTGAGGTGCGTGTGGCTTTGCCTTGCGAGTTCGAGTCTCGCCATCCGCATTTGCAAAATCATCAGGGGTTTTTAATTGAACCTCTGATTTTTTATTTTTTGGACTATTTGAGATTAACGCTATATCAAACTGAAACTATAGTGCTATAGCTTAATCTATTGTAGTAGGGGAAGCGGGAATAGGGAAAAGCAGACTGTTAAAGGGTTTTTCCTCCAGAAATACTTTGTGTTTTATGTTGCGGAACAAAACAGGATTTAGAAAATTTCCTAACCTGAATGGGTAGTGCTATAGTTTTTTAGTACCGTAGGTGAGGCGATCGCTGATAAATTAGGACTTACAACGTTTTTCAAATTGATGAACCACATCGCCAGAACCCAAAATTTGTAGGGGTTAATTGCTGTTAAGTTAACCCCTACAGGTGATGTATAATTTTATTATTTGTGTAATTTCTGTAAATCTTGAATAGTCAGATTATCAGAAAATTTTTGAGACATACTCTTTCATAGTAAACAAAACCAACTACCTGCTACTAAAAAAGTTTGAGTTTTTGACATTAGATACTTATTTTGGTGGAGGTGGAGTAGTCCATTTACAATCAAAAGTCTTATCTAGTAATTTCTTTAAGCTAATTACTTTAATTTTTGGGTTATGAATTTCACCTGTTAGACTTTCAATATTAATTATTTCATAACCAACATTATTTAATTCTTCAGTTAAAGATACATATCCAAAATAGCCATAAGCATCCTTAATTTGTTTCCCCACTTCTGGGATATCCATCTCCCAACAAACTATAAAATTAGTCACAATAAAAGGGTGATTATAGTCATCAGTTGGGGAAAAAGTGTATTTGTATTCTAGTCCTGTATGAACCGTATCTTTTAAACTATTTTCTTCTAAAGGAACAGCTATACTATCAAGACCAACACCACAAAAAGTTCTTGGGCGTACCCATAAATTTGCGTAGGTTGAATCAACAGTAACTAGATGAGAAAACATTGTATATAATGCTCCAACCCAATGTTCTTCTCCTATTTCTGGTTGTATAATCCATTTATCTTTTAATTGCTCTATATTGTTAACTTGAAACCTTGTTCTATTTTTAATATCTTTTTTAAGCTTATCTAATTTTTGAGTATACGCCTCTAATCTTGCTTCTTGATTTTCCTTATTTAATCTTTCAATCAATTCACGAAAAACAGGAACTTGTCGTTGAGCTTCATCTAGAAACTTTTTTATATGTTCCAGGAATGAATCGTCTTTTAAAATTTGTTTAGAATCATCAGTTAAAGAATTTCTATTTGTGACTACGTTAAAACTACCGTTGATTATCAAAATATAATGAGGTTTAACTTTGGCATCTCCAAGTATGGAATAGTCTTCTAATAATGGATGCTCAAAAATTTTATTGTAAGCACAGATTTTCACACCTTCAGATGAAATGAAAGTTCCTCTTTGATCTACTAATTTAATTCCAGATTTACTATAGCCTTTTCTACCTAATTCTGGATATTTATTTAATGCTCTTCTATTTCCATCTATTGCTAAAGTGATACAGTAAATTGTTTCCTGATATGAAAAAATAGAACAATAACGACCTGAAAAATTACCATTATCAAGACTGGATACTTGAGTAGGAGTTTTGATTTTTTCAGTAGCATCTGGTTTTGGTAAATAAGGATATCCTGGTCTAATTTATTCTAATTTATATTCGTTGCGTTTAGTCTTTTTATTTTTAATCATAGACCATAGAAAAAGTTTGCATTCGTCGTTGTATCCAATAGTTTCTCTAAATGAAACTGCTCTTCTTTTTGCAAACCCTGTATCATCAGGTCTAAGTATTCTCATGTCACCGTGTCTTGTATTGAAGCGGATATAATGCTTTAAATAAGACCATTTATTTTCTCCATAGTCATCTGAAGAATAAAAGCTTGAGAAGTCTTGAACTTCTAATCCATCAACAATAATCATTGTTCCTTGATGATTAAACTTAGTAGTAAAAAAATCTTGATTTAATTTTTTAAGTATATTTTTTGTTTGAGCTTTTGCTGTTGGAAAAAGTTGACTTAGAGTATCCCAAGGTTTATGTTCAAACTCAGAAGAAATATCAAAAGACTCATTAATATTTTTTTGTGGATTATCTATTGATTTATATCGCCACCAAAGTTCATCTGAACATTTAGTAATAATAGTAATTTTTTTAGATGCAAAACATAGTTTAGAACCTTGACATTTATAACCAATAGATTCTCCTTGAACTTTTGTAGATTTTCCAATGGAGAAAAAAGCACAATAAGGAGTAATGCCATAAATTTCTTCTGTTTCACTTAAACCAATCCCATCATCAAAAAATATAAATCCTTTTTCTTGTAAAAGTGGGTATATTTGAATTTGAGAAGCCTCAGCATCATAAGAATTAGAAATTAATTCCCGAATAACTTCACATGGATCTTTCCTATTAACAGAAAGTTCAGAGAGTATGTGATTATAAGAAATAACAGGATATTGTGGCTTTCTCGGTTCTAACATATTAATTCAATTAGTTTGGTTTTCTCAGAATATAATAGTTAAAATATCAATAAAATAGAAGGGAAAGATTACGGTTATAAAATGTAAGTTTAATCATCATATTTACAAAACTAAAGTGTCGAGGTTTAGCAACCAAAACCTAATTACAGCAGATTTTGGCCAAATGATGTACAGGGTAAATGGTGACAATCTTGTAGTGCGGGCATCTTGCCCGCGATAGGTGTACCTCATAGAGTTGCAAAGTGCTGTATCAAAAATTACTCCAGATCATTGATTATATTATCTAGCCTAGCTATTAAAATTTCGATAATTTTATCAATAAAATATTAGTAATCTTTGAGATATTAGCCTTCAGCTTTAAACTTTTCCTTAGTAATAATTGTGGTAAGCATTTCCTGCAGAATGCTGCCCATTAATGTCGCGCAGCGAAGCAAGCGAAACAGCTATTAGCTGTCAGCTATTTTCTTACAGAAGAACTGCGTTATCAGCTCTGATAAAGAAGTTTAGATGAACATAAACTGTTTTAGCTGACTTTGGTAATTAACTATAAATTATACCTCAATTATTTAAACTAAAGGCAATAGCTGAAGCGTTGAAGCGTTTAAGTGCTGACTGCTGAATGCTTACTAATTCTGTACCAAGTAATTCATTAGTAAAAATAGCTAATATACTTTTAGATTAACTTTTAATTTGCGCTAAATCTTTCAACTCTGATTTTTTCTGCAAAAATCATAAGTTAATAGCTGACAGCTAATAGCTGATGGTTTATGCTTTAAATATTATGGATTTGAAGTATATAATTTAGTTTCCAACTCTTGCAAAATTTGCTTTCTATTTTGATTCCCTGTAAACATTTTAAAAATATCAAGTTCCTGCTCTAACTTTCTTTCTCCTCCATTACCAATAACCCAACTAACTTGATTAATAGCATTCATAATTCCACTATAAGCAACCGCTCCAGAAAAATTTTCCTCCTCAGTAATCCCTAACTTAACTTTGTCTTGAATACTCATTTCTAAAGTTGAGGCGATCGCTACTAAACCTACTGCACCAATTAAAGCTTCTCCACCTTTTAAGACTTTTACACCTGCTAATACTCCTACACCACCACTAACTACCGCATCATCAGCTACCTCGATTAACATTCCTTTTTGAATCGTAATATTGCCGAATCTATTTGTAGTTTTTGCTTGATTTTCTGCCTGTTTTACAAAATCTTCTGCTTTCTTAAATTTGCTAAAAACTGTGTAAAATTCTGACTCTCCTCCCTCTAAATCTGATTCAAAATATCTATCTCTTAAAAGTTTATATATAACCTTACAAATCCTGGGTATTTCTGCTTGAATAACTAGAGAATCTAAAGTTTCTAAAATAATATTATCTTTAACCGTTGCACCTTCTCTAATTTTTTGATAAACCGATAAATACTGCCGACGCTTATTATCATTTATGAAAGCACTACTGTAAATCAAATTAACGATTAACATATCTATTCTAATCGCCATAGATGTAGCACTTGCCAATAAATATTTATCTTTAACCTCTGAGGCGATCGCTGAATTTAAAATAATTGCATCTAAATATCTGAAATTATCAAAATTAGGTAGAGGTTCTCCAGATTTAATATATAAATAAATACCCTTTAAATTTTGCTTTTCAATCTCCATTAAATTACTAGAATCTAAAACTTGTTCTAGACCTTTATCAATACCAACCCAACAGGAATTTTCACTTGCCATTGTATAGCGCAAACCAATCAATGAATCTAGATTTGATGAATTAACAATAAAATCCAAAAGATTAAGTGCTGCTAAATCATAAGTATATAAACCTGCATTAATTCTGTTATAAGCTTCTAAACATCTCGTTTTACTTCTTTCATAAATTGATGTATGAACTACTAAACTATTCATCCTCCGATCTAAGTTTAATTCGTTACTATAAAAAGTATGTAAAACTAGAAAAACATCATTACCTTGTAAACCGCATTTTTTTAATCGTAAAGTGCAACCTTCTGTACTATTAGGACGAACTCTAACATTATAACTTTTACCAGATTTAAGAGTAACTTTCTGAGTACCACCTTGACTTGCTGTCTGACAAGCAACAAAGATATGATATATTTCTTCTTGTTCTAAATTATTTTCTATTTCTTGTGATAATTCTGAATTAGTTTGCTGTGTTTTAGTGGCAGATTTTTTTGCTGTTTCTCTAAAATATTTGCCAACATTTGATGCTTGATTATTGATAACTTCTTCCATTTCTGAAGCTTTATTTTTAGCGACTTCTGACGCTTTATCACTGATTGATTGACTAGCTTTAAATACTTGTTTGCCAAGATTTTCTCTAACTTCCGATGCTTTATTTGTCATTGATTTCCACAACGATGATTCCTGTTTTTTATTCATTCTTTTTTACCTAAGATTAGTTTTTCTTTTCTCTTGTATGATACTTAATTTTTGAGTGGGTAATCAAACCTTTCAGTAGTGGTACATATTCATGTGATGGGAAGTGTGGGGAGTGTTGGAAAAAAATATATATTCTCAACATTGGGGCAGCAAGACTACCTAGTACCGCTACGCGGAAGTCAGAAGTCAGAAGTCAGAAGTTTTGATTGGTAAAGCTTTGAGTATTTTGTCACTGGTAACATATTTCCGCCATCCTGGACTAGACTTTCAAATAGATAGATAAAATTGGATGCTAATTCAATAAATATATATGGTTAATTTTATTTGACAAATAATTAGGGTTTGCTGATTAAATATAAAAGTATTGGCAGCTAAAGGTTGAAGTATTTTTAAGTCCAGAAAAAATACGATATTTTGAGCTAATCAAGCCCAAAAAGTTAGTCTTTGGGTAAAAGTTGGGGAGGTTCGATCAAGGGATAATTTGTCTGAATACATTCTATAGAACTCCATGTTTCTCTTGACTCTTAACTACTCCCTCCGACCTACTCCCCCCTACCTTCACAAAAATAGTTTTTCAGCAAACCCTAATTAAAAATATAATAAGAAAATATGTGAAGATGACTCTAGTGATACTTAGACATTTTATGGGATAAAAAATAGCTAAAAGTCATTCTCGGCAAGAGAATTATGTCAATTTCCTAAAAATGGCTAGAACTATTGTTAATTATGGATTTATGCTTTTTTGAATTCAAAGCCTCTGCCTACCTATATTTGAGCGTATTTTCTCCTTCTTTTTTCTGTAAGTCCCACTAGCAACAAAAACTGATGAGGGACGCTATGATTAAAATAAGAAGTTAAGTTTTGTAAAGAAGAACATTGACAGCTATTTTATCGAAAAATCCTGTAACACAGCCCAAACCTTGGTATTCATTAACTCCTATATGGCACGGAGGAGAACAATTTGTGCGTCAAGGTTTACCCCACTCCCAACTCTCACCCCCATGGCAAATATTACTTCTTGGGGATGGTTCTCCTACTCGTCACTTACAATTATTGACAACAGAACCAACTGAAGTTGATGTCATAGATATGTCTCCCATTGGGATGAACTTAGATAATGCTCCCGATTTAATTCATGCTGTACCTGGACCGAGACTGCGACGACAAGTATGGCTCAGAACAGCTTCTGGGCAAAGATTAGCTTATGCTGCTTCTTGGTGGGAAGCAAGCCATGTAGATGAGTATTTACAAAATCGGTCTTTACCAATTTGGGCTAGTTTAGCTCGTTTGCGGACAGAATTGTATCGAGATGTCCAAGGAATTTATTATGGTCATTCTAGAGAATTAGAGTTAGCTTTTGGTGAGTCAGGACCATTTTGGGGAAGACATTACTTGTTTTGGCATCATGGCCAACCACTGACGTTAATTTATGAGGTGTTTTCTCCTTATCTTAAAAAATATTTGGGGGAAACAAATAAATGAATAATTAATAAGCAGGTACACAAAATTAATTGCACATTTCCTAAAATTCAAAGCCTGATAATATACAAGATTACAGCGATAAAGAATAGGCAAATAATTCTATTTAGGTGCTTAGTTAGTTGATGGTTAATAATGATTCATTCAACAATTCACGCTTTGAACCTTACCCTTGGATAAGGGATAAAATCAAAAAAAAATCCTTTTAGCAAATCCTATCAGTTTTCAGAAGATGTAATTATTAATTGTTAATTGCTGAAGAGCTATACTTTTTCAGATTCAGAAAATTCTAAACAAACAAAATCCAGGGTATTTAACTCCTGGATATGTCTAAGTAGAGCTTACTGATTAAATCTCAAAGTATTTATAGATATAGATAAAGGTAATATCATGTCTCTTTGAATAACCACAATAAAAAATTTAAGGAGCAGGGAGTAGGGAGTAGGGAGTAGGTGAGTAATGAGCAGGGTAGGGAAGTTGCATGCAACTTCCCTACATTGCGGTTAATTAATGTTACTTGATATAAGTAGCTTTTTAGGTCTCGAAAAAGTAGCTAGTTTTCAGCTCTTTATGTTGAAAAAGGAGGGCATTTTGAGCAAGAGTTGAGCAAAAGAATTACTTCCTACTCTCCTACTCTCTCCCTAATCCTCAGCTCCCCTACTTCTTAAAAAATACTTTTTTAGCAAACCCTAAGTATACTTAAAGGGTTATCAAATATGATGATTTTATTCTACTAAACTTATCCCAACTTTGGTGAAAATTTGAAAAGAAGAAGATGTTATTTAATCGTAGTTATTTCACTTGAATAGGTTGTTCCAACATTAGTTTAGAACGCTTCAATTTTTCTGGCAAAGGAATAGGATAGTCCCCAGTAAAACAAGCAGAACAAAAACTATTGGGGTCTTCCTGAGTTGCTTTTAACATTCCATCTCTCGTCAAATATGCTAGAGAGTCAACACCTATTTGTTCAGCAATTTCTGCAACTGATTTTGTTGCCCCAATTAATTGCTCCTGGTTATCTGTATCAATTCCATAAAAACAGGGATGAGTCACTGGTGGAGAAGAAATCCTCATATGAACTTCTGTGGCACCAGCATCTCGTATAGCTTTGACAATTTTCTTACTCGTATTACCCCGAACAATAGAATCATCAACCATAATTACTCGCTTCCCTTCCAAAACATCTTTCAGAGGATTAAGTTTCATGCGAATACCTGATTCTCTCATGTGCTGAGTGGGTTGAATAAAAGTACGCCCAACATAACGATTTTTAATTAATCCTTCTCCATAGGGAATACCTGATTGTTGGGAAAAACCGATCGCCGCTGGAATCCCAGAGTCAGGAACACCTATAACCATATCTGCGTCTATTAATGATTCTTTAGCTAACTGTCGCCCAATTCTCTGTCTGTAACTATATAAACTATGACCTTCCATGATACTGTCAGGGCGAGAAAAATAAATCATTTCAAAAATACATAGCTTCCGCTGAGGTTTTTGATTCCAGTGAAAGGAAGCCATACCTTCTTCAGTAATCCAAACTAACTCTCCAGGTTCAACATCTCGCAAATATTCTGCACCAATAATATCTAAAGCACAGGTTTCTGAGGCGAGGACATATCTTTTCGGATTAGTGTCTAAAGTTCCAATAACTAGAGGACGTACACCGTGAGGGTCTCGTACTCCCATCACACCTTCTGGAGTAGCTATAGTTAAACTGAAGGCTCCCTGACATAAATGAAAAGAACTAATGGCAGCTTCTAGCCAACCTTTGCCAGTTTTAACTTCTGTGGCGATCGCCAATGCAATCATTTCTGAATCTGTGGTGGTATTGAAATTATTACATTCACGTTTGATTAGCTCTTCTTTTAATTCTGTTGTATTGACAAGATTACCATTATGTGCTAGAGCTAACAGACCTAAGCGAGTTTCAACAACTACAGGTTGAGCATTAACAATCCTGGTAGAGCCAGTAGTAGAATAACGAGTATGACCAATCCCTAAATTACCAGGTAACTGTTCTAGTATGGACTCCTGAAAAACTTGAGATACTAGCCCCATTCCTTTGTGTATATATAGTTTATCACCTTGAAAAGTAGCGATACCTGCTGATTCTTGACCTCGATGCTGTAAAGCATACAACCCAAAATAGGTCAGTTTTGTAACATCTTCTTCTGGGGCATAAATCCCGAAAACACCACAAGCTTCTTCGGGTTTATCTATTTCGAGATAGTTTTGTGAGTATTCCTGTGAATATGGCTGTTTATTTGGGGAGTAGTTATCAGTCATGGTTAAATTTTAACTCCTAATCAGGATTGTTAGTTTTTATAACTTCTTTTCAAGGTGGTAAATTATCTGCTCTAGGGATAGGTCAGAAATACCTTAACCTTTATTTAACTATAGTAACTTATCTTGTGAAGTATTGTAAACAAATATTTAGATATTAGTAATACATATCTCCAGAAAAGAGGGATTAGAGAGTAGGGAGCAGGGAGTAGGGGGAAAGAACTGATGATTTATGTGGGATAATTGATTTGATTTTTTATTATTGGAGATGTCTAATGTCTGACGTTTCCCCATGATTAACGTTACTTATATGAGAATATCTAACTAAGTTTTCTGGACAAACATCTGTATTTTTAGATTAGTTCTTACTTTGTTTCTACTTGTAAAGGAGTAACTATGGAAAAACTGGAAAAAGACACTCCTTGATTAAGCAATCTAATACTTAAAATTGAGAGTTATAATTGGTATTAGTTTTCCTAAAATAAAATTACAATAGCAATTAAAAATCAGATGTGAGAAGTGAGGTGTTTGTCTAAAGCAGAGAATATAGCAGTTATAATCTTAACTTCTATAGATCCCAAATGGGTTCTATAAAATTATCTGGAGAGATGGAGAGATGGGGAGATGGGGAGATGAGGGCTATTTTTATACTTTTTTCCCTATTCTATTTCACCGAAATTCGAACTCCTGTCTCCTGTCTCCAGTATAGCTGTCTCCTAATCCTCACTTTTGTAAAGATACTGTTAGGGGTTCTATAACCGGATTGTATATCAGGAGTCAGAATTTCCTAAAGAATGCTCCGCAAACAGGAGGGAAGAAAGAAGAACACAAGGAGAAAGTTTTTTTATCACTAATTACCCGGACATGATATAAATCCTGTTTTGCTGCGCAACATAAAACGCGGAGCGTTTCCCTATACGAAAAACCCTTTCACAGTATATTGTTCGCTATTCCCTATTCCCTATCCCCTAATCTAATGATAAATAAGCGATTCATTACAATTAACAACAAACGTTTTCACTACATTTGGTTGCGCGATAATTGTTTGTGTCCTGACTGTCGCCATACCACTTCTTTCCAAAAAACTTATGATTACACCGAAGCATCCTCACCTCCAGAACCCTTATCTGTACTAGAAGAAAACGGGGATTTAAAGATTATTTGGAATGAAGAACCACAACATGAGAGTATTTTTCCTATTGATTGGTTGCTAGATTCTGCCTACGATCCTCAGCCAGAGACATTTGAGGAACCAGAAATAATTTTGTGGAATAAATCATTCCTAGATGCAAACCCACCACAAAAATATGAGATCAATTCCTGTCCTGAGTCAACATGGCTGAATCAACTATTTACACAAGGGTTTGCCATGCTAGAAAAGGTTGCCGTAGAAGAGATAGAGCCTTTTCTCAGGTCAATTGGTCCGATCTTAGAAACTGAGTATGGTAAGACGAATGAGTTAAAACCAACAGCAAATGCTAAAGATTTAGGATTTGCACTTCAAGGTCCTGCTCTTTCCCCTCATACAGACCATAGTTATAAACTAATTAAGAATTTAGGGGAATGTTTGTACTGTGTGGAAAATAAGGCTACAGGAGGAGAATCTATAATTCTAGATGGTTTCTTTATAGCTCAAGAGTTTCGTCGCCATCATCCTGATTACTTTCAGATATTAACACAAACCCCCGTAGCTTTCAACCATTTCGATTCAGAATACAGATACTTTTTCTCCCAAAAGACTCCGATCATTGAGTTAGATCAACAAGGGAAAATATCTCGTCTGTGCTTCGCTCACAAGAATTGTGCGAGGAACATTCCATTTGAGCAAACTGAACTATTTTATGAAGCTTATTCAGCTTTTTTTGGTTATCTGAAAAATCCTGATTATCAATACCGCTTTCGCTTAAAATCAGGAGACTGTTTTATTTTTTGGAATTCTAGAATATTACACGGACGGACTGCATACGATGCTAGTGTTGGAAATAGACATCTCAGACTTTTCTTGATGGATTGGGATTACTTTGTGGCACGACGAAACTTTGATCGAGTTACACATTTATATTTAAGAGAGTAGTGGACTGTTTCAGCTAAAACTCTGCATTATCAGACTCTCAGGACGAAATTGCCCCTACTAGACATCTCCAAAATAAAAATTAAGGTATAATTGTTATGAAAAATTTGTCAAAACTATATACTAATGACTCAGATATTAGAATATCTCAATAACCACCCAAAAGAAGTAAAAAGAGTTATTGGCATTACTGATAAGCAATTAAAAAAATTAATGGAAAATGCTCAAATTATAGCCAAAAATAAAAAAATGGAAATGGGAGAGCGAGAAAAACTATTAATTAAAGCAGGAGGAGGTAGAAAAAAAATCTTAAAAGTCGAGGAGGAAATCATCTTAACTTTATACTATCTACATCATATACCCACATTTCAGATACTAGGAATAAACTTTGGTGTAAGTGAATCAACAGCCAATAATATTTTTCATTATTGGATAAATATACTACAAGAACTATTGCCTGGTAGTTTGTTAGAACAATTCCAGGAAAAAGAAGATGAATATTTATGGATACAAGAAATTTTAACAGAACAAGAATTAATTGTAGATAGTACAGAACAGAGTATATATAGACCATATGATGATGATAAACAGAAAAAATATTACTCTGGAAAAAAGAAAAATCATACATTAAAAAACCAAATAATAACTACAGAAAGAGGCACAGAAATAGTAGATGTAATAGTGGGAAAAAGAGGACCAGAAAGTGATATAAATTTACTCATACAACAGCAAAAAAAATTTGATAAAGAACAAAAATTTCAGGGAGATAAAGGATATCAAGGAGCCGAGAGAACTAAGATACCGAAAAAAAAGCCGAGAAAACAAGAACTGCCACCAGAAATTAAAGAAGAAAACAAGAAAAAATCTCAAAAAAGAATATTTGTAGAGCATGTAATCAGGCTAATAAAAATATTTGGAGTTGCCAGAGAAAGATTCAGATTAAAAGATAGTAATTATCAGAAAGTAATTTTAACAATATGTGGTTTAGTCAGATTAAGAATAGGAGCATTTATATTAGTATAAATCATACTTGATGGCGAAAAAGAAAACAAGAAAAAACTGGATAAAGATGGTAAATAATTAACAAGAATTATCTCTAATACTCTAAAGCACGTAAAAAATGACTATCTGGAGGATTTGGCGATCGCTCCCTAAAAGATAGTTACAGTGAGTACTTGAGAATTTTTGGAGATGTCTACTGGACTAATATCATGTTCGGATAATCAGTTATAATAAAATTTAAGGACTGACAGTACCGAAAGTACCAAAGAAATACTCAAATCCAAATTGACTTTCCTCATTTCTTTTGTCCTGACTCCTGTACGGGCGATTTCCTGCGGAA